>JAQBVK010000044.1 GCA_027623585.1 Planctomycetota bacterium | reverse complement strand
CGGAAGCGGAGGCGTCGTGGAAGCGTGGTCCAGGTAGAGCGGCTCCAAGCCTCCATTTTGCCTGAGCCGCCGTCGACTCGTCCGTAGAATCGTCCAGTCATGCTCGCCACTCTGCTCACCGTCTCCTTGCTTGCCGCGCTGCCGGCTCAGCAGAACCCCGAGGACGGCCGCGGCCAAGGACTCTTCACCAAGGAGTTCCACGCTGGACGCCGCGCCGCGCTGCACAAGATGTTCCTCGAGAAGGCGGAGGACAAGGACGGAGTGATCGTGCTGCGCGGTCAGGGTCCGCTGAACGACTACCGTGAGTTCCGGCAGGACAACAACTTCTGGTACTTCACCGGCATCGCCACTCCGAACGCGGTCTACGTCGCGGTGCCGAAGACCGGCGAAGAGTACTTGCTGGTGCCGCTGGTGAACCCGGACGACGAGCGTTGGCAGGGTGATCTGATCGATCCGCAAGAGGCGGCAGCTCTCACCGGTATCGAGGTGTGTACCAAACTCGAGAAGGATGGTGACGACTACGGAAACTTCACGGCACTGATGGACAAGCTCGCGAAGGAGCACAAGACCTTCTACGTCGAGCGGCAGCCCGCCGAGAATTGGATGATGAGCAGCGACCAGTTGGGGACGTGGGCCGCCAACATGGTGAAGGATCCCTTCGACGGCCGGCTCGAGCGCGGAGAGCAATTCGCGCTCAAGATCGAGGCGCGCTATGAGAACGTGAGCGCCAAGAACGTCACGAGGCTGATGGATCTGTTGCGCCTCGTGAAGACCCCGGAAGAAGTCGAGGCGATGCGCAACGCCTGTCGCGTCAGCGGCATCGCGCACAGCAACGCGATGAGCACCACTCGCCCCGGCGACTACGAGTGGCAGATCGCTGCGCGCATGACCAGCGACATTCTCGAGAGCGGCGGTATGGGCGCGGCCTACATGGCGATCGTCGGCAGCGCCGGCAACGCTTGCATGCTGCACTATCCCACCAACAAGCGCCAGACCGAGGCGAGTGACATGATCCTGATCGACTACGGCGCCGAGTACCGCTACTACGTGGCGGATATCACACGTTCGTGGCCGTTGGGCAAGACCTTCAGCAAGCGACACCGTGAGGTGTACCAAGCGGTCTATGACGCGCAAGAAGCTGCCTTCGCCTTGTGCAAGCCGGGGAGCACGCTGGGCCAAGTCTCCGCGGCCGCGCAGAAGGTGATCACCGAGCGCGGCTTCGGCCAGATGTGGCACGGCACCAGCCACTGGTTGGGCATGGCGACGCACGACGTCGGCGCTTACGGCGTGAAGTTGGAGCCGGGCATGGCCTTCACGGTCGAGCCGGGCATCTACTTGCCGGACGAAGACTTCGGCGTGCGCATCGAGGACGTGGTGGTGATCACGGCCGACGGCTACGAGTTGATCTCCTCGATGATCCCGCGTAGCGTTGCGGACATCGAGAAACTCCGTGCCGAAGCCTGGACAGCTAAGCCTTAGCCCAGGCTAAGATTCCGTGATGGGATTCCTGCGCGCCGCGTGCGCTGGCGTGGCCGGAGCCTCCTTACTGGGGTTCCTGCTGATCAGCGCCGGGATCGGTTGGGAGGTGGACGTCGCGATGCTGCGCGAGCGCGTGTTCGTGGTCTCCGTGAGCGCCCTCGTCTGCGGCTGGCTGGGCGCGCTGCTCGCGATGGCTTCGCCCGCCGCGCGGCGCGAGCAGTTCGCGTGGCAGGGCATCGCGTTCTGGATCGGCACGGGATTGATGCTCGCGCCGGTTTCCGGGCTGGCGCTCGGCGCCGCGGCTTTGCTGGTGCCGATCGCGCTGATCGGACGGCTGCCGCACCTGCGCGCCTTTGTCGTACAGCTCGGCGCGATCTCTCATCTGCTTCCGCTGGCAGCCTTCTTCCTGTTTCCGATCAACCGCGAGCTCTTGCCGCTGCGCGATCCGATCCCGCGCTTGGAAGTTTCCGGCGAAGCGATTTCCGAAGGCGCCGCGGTTTCACTCACGCGTCCCGATGTCCTGCTGATCGTCGCCGACACCTTGCGCGCCGACGCGATCCTCGATCCGCGTACGCCGACGCCGACGCTTCATGCTCTGCGCGCGCGCGGCGTCTGGGCTGAGTACGCGATTGCGCCCTGCAACCAGACCTTGCCCACCCACATGGCGATGCTGATGGGGCTGGATCTCGAGAAGACCGGCATGCGCAGCAACGAGTCGCGCTGGCCGAAGTCCGGACAACTGGAGCAAGAGTGGGGCGCGCGTCCGATCGCGGAGCGCTTCCGTGAGGCCGGCTGGCGGACGGCTGGAGTTTCGGCGAATCCGTTGCTGGAGAGCAATCCGTCCGCCGAGTTCCGCGAACAGGCGTTCACGGATGGGATCGAAGCGTGGCACGGCATGCAGCGCGTGGACTACGGCGAGTCGCTCGCGACGTGGGCGTGCGACCGCACTCTGCTCGGTTGGTTGCTGCCTGACAACCGCTACACTTTCATGTTGAAGCGGATTTTCGAGCCACATTTGCTGCGTCTTGCGCGCACCAACTATCAAGAGGGGGAGCGCGCGTTGGAAGTCGCGCTCGGCATCCATCGGCAACTCCTTTCGCAAGCGCATCCCTACTTCTTCTTCCTGAACCTCTTCGATCCGCACGCGCCCTACATGGCGCCGCCTCCCTTCGCCGGTACGATCGCAAAGCCCGAGGCCGCGCCGCCGGGTTACGGCCCGCTGCCCGGCGCTGAATTCAACATGCGCGTCGCGATCAGCGACGGCTTGAAGGCGGGCAAGCACGCGAGCGAGTTCGCGGCGGAGTACGCCTTCTTGCACGATCTCTACCGCGAAGAAGTCGCCTACACCGACTGGCTGCTTGGACGTCTGCTCGAAAGGGTGAATGCCTCCGGCCGGCCGACTCTGATTCTCTTCGTCGGCGACCACGGCGAAGCCTTCGGCGAGCACGACAATCTCGAGCACCGCTGGACGCTGCACGAGGAGGAGTTGCGCGTGCCCTTCATTCTTGCGGGGCCGGGCGTGCCTGAGGGAGTGCAGTTGGAGCGCCCACCCGAATTGGTGGACGGTGTGCGCACCCTGCTCGAACTGTGCGGACTCGAGGACGCGGCCGTCGACGGCGTCAACGTGCTCACCGAACGGCCCGAGGTGCTTCCGCCTGGTGAAGAACCGATTTCCTTCATGGTTTACCGCGCCACGGTGCGGGAGGGCCGCTGGAAGTTGATCGCTTGGGTTTCCTATGGCGAAGACAAGGATCCCCAAGCAGAACTTCGCGCCGGCGAGTATGAGTTTCGTCCGCTCGGGCTCTACGACCTCGAGTCTGACCCCAGCGAGGCCAAAAATTTGCTCGGCACCGAGACGGCGATCACCCCGGAACGGCAAGTCGTGCTGCAGATCCTGGCACAAAGGCTCGAACAGCGTCTGAAGCAGGATTTGTTTCCCGCACTCGAGGTGCGCGCGCTGAACCCCAAGCAAGCAGCCCAACTGCACGACCTCGGTTACGTGGGCAGCTCCGGACCTTTGAAATGACCGCCACTCTCGACCCTGCTGGACTCGCGCCGCTGCTCGACTGCATTGCGCGCCTCGACCTGACAAAGCCTGCCGCTGCGCGCGCGGTCTTGGAGAAAGAGTTTCCCTTGGAGGGCGCCTTCCTGTGCGAGCTCCGCGCCGCAATGGAGGCGGGCGTCGCCGCCGGCACGCTCTGCCAGAACGGGGAAGCGCCGGTGCGCTGGTCGCGGATGTTCAAACTCAGCGAGACCTCGCGCGGCTTCTCCGCCGACGCGGTGCTGATGAGCGCGCCCGGTCCGAAGCACCGTCATCCGAATGGTGAAGTGGATCTGTGCTTCGCGCTCGACGGCGCCCCGCAGTTCGACGGCAATCCGCCCGGCTGGACCGTCTATCCTCCCGACAGCACGCACGTCCCCACCGTCACCGGCGGCACGATGCTGATTCTCTATCTGCTGCCTGGCGCCGCGATCGAATTCCTGAAGACCAGCGGCTGAGCCGGATCGTTCAAACGTCGAAGCTTACGTCGTCCACGGCCGTGAACGCCCCGTAATCCTTCGTCAGTACAGATATAACGTTCATCGAATCGCTCGTTCAGCCCTTGCGGCGTTTGCGGATGAGCCAGCCGACCGAGACGCCGATCAGGAAGCAAGTGGCGATCAGGAACAGCAGCGGCATCTTGACCGTGATGAAGAGCAGCTCCACGCTGGTCGGATCCCAGTTCTGGAAGGCCACGATCACGACGATCACGATCAGCGCGGTGGCGACGATCGTCTTGAAGCGGCCGCGAGGTTTGGCAGAGGTGGCGAGAGGCTGACTCATAGGCGTGAAACCGCGCGCATCCTAACCGGCGGCGAGACGGACGCGCAGCAAACCGTGGCGCCGGCCTTCTTCATCGTTGCGCACCGCCCGTGCGAGCGCGGCGCGTGAGGCCACCAGCACCACGAGTTCGCGTCCGCGCGTGACCGCGGTGTAGAGCAGCTTGCGGCGCAGCATCATCCAGTGCGTGCCGCCGAGCACGATCACCACCGCGCGCGCCTCGCTGCCTTGCGCGCGGTGCACGGTGACGCACCACGCGGGCACCAGATCGGCGAGATCGGCGGCGCTGTATTCGAGCAAACGGCCGTCGACCTCGATCGTCAGCACGCTGTCGCTAGCTCGGACCACGCGCCCGGCGTCGCCGTTGAAGATTTCGCGCTCGTAGTCGTTGCGCACCGCCATCACGCGATCACCGACGCGCAGGCCGCCGGTCCACTCGGGCGCCGCCTCGCCGTCGGGGTTCAAAGCCAGGCCGATGCGACGGTTCAATTCGTTCACACCGAGCGGTCCGCGATACATCGGGGCGAGCACCAGCACCTCGCGCACGGGATCGATGTCGTAGCGGCGGGGGATGCGCTCGCGCAGCAACTGCTCGACCAGCGCCGCGGCTTCTTCCGGATCCTCGCGCAGCGCGAGGAAGAAGTCGCCGCCGGCGGGGGAAGCGGGGTCGCTTGCCGCCGCCGCCGGACTCTGGCCCGCGAGGATCAAGTGCGCCGCCTCGACGATGCCGGAGTCTTCGCCCTGTCGATGAATGCGCGCGAGCCGCGTCACCGGCACGACGCCGCTCGTGATCAGATCCGCGAGCACGCTGCCCGGACCGACCGGCGGCAGCTGATCCGCGTCGCCCACCAACAGCAGTCGCGCTCCGGTCGGCAGCGCGCGCAGCACCGCATGCGCGAGCGGCAGATCGAGCATGCTCACCTCGTCCACGACCAGGAAGTCGAGTTCCAGCGGCTCGTCTTCGTCGTGGCGGAATCCGTTCGCGACCGGATCCCAACCGAGCAACCGATGCAGGGTGGAAGCCTCGCGGCCGGTCGCTTCTTGCAGCCGCTTCGCCGCGCGCCCGGTAGGGGAGGCCAACTTCACGATGCCGACGCCAGCGGCTTCGAAGATCTCAAGCAAGAGCCGCAGCGTGGTGGTTTTTCCCGTGCCGGGGCCGCCGGTGAGCACCGAGACCGGTTGCAGCAGCGCCATCTCCAGGGCTGCGCGTTGACTCGGATCCGGTCGGTACTGCGTGCGCGCGAGCGCGGACTCCACTTGCGCCGGCGTCGCCAAGGCCGAGGGCGGCCGGCGCAACATTCCCCCCAAACAGCGCGCCACGCCGACCTCGGACTCCAACATTTCGGGCAGATACAAGGCGGGCTCAATGTTCGGATCCACCGTGGAAAGATCCGCCCGGCGCAGTCGGCTCGCGGCGTCGAGCGCACGCAGCGCATCCACCACGACGGCATCCTCCACACCCAGTGACAAGAGTCGCTCGATGACGAGACTCTCGGGCAGGCAGACGTGTCCTTCGCGGACCGCTTCGCGCATCAAGTGCAGTGCGACCCCGCGCGCTCGTTCCGGTCCGGTGAGCGACAAGCCCACCGCGCGCGCCACCTTCTCGGCGCTCTCGAAGCCGTAGCCGCGCACCCTTCCGATCAGCGCGTAGGGATCCTGCTTCAGCCGCTCGATCGCGCCCGGTCCGAGTAACTCATAGGTGACGCGGCCCTGCGAGCCGTTCAGACCCAGTCCGCGCAGTTCGGCGAACACGCGGTGCCGGGCGGACCCGTCGCGAAAGGTTTCGGCCAGCGTGGCGGCCCGCTTCTCCCCAATTCCGTCCACCTCCCGCAAGCGCCCCTCTCCTTCCCCGAGCGCCTGCAGGGTGTCGGCCCCGAAGTGGGCCACCAGCCGCCGAGCCACGTCCGGCCCGATCCCCGGGAAGGCGCCGCTACCGAGATAGCGCTCCACGCCCTCCAGGGTGGAGGGAGCAGCATGTTCCGACCATGCGGCCCGAAACTGCTTCCCGAAGCGAGGATGCGTCTCCCACCAGCCATGCAATCGCAGTTGCTCCCCTTCATGAACCGGTGACAGCGCCCCGGCAACCGAGATTGCGCCCTCCGTAGAAAGCAGACGGACCACCGCGAAGCCGGTTTCCTGGTTTTCGAAGACCACGCCGGCGACTTGCCCCTCCACCACCTCGTGGTCCGAGGGAGCTTGCGCGGAATTTGCGGTCGGGGAGGGCATCGGCAGGGCTTCTGGACGATCGGCGGGGCCTTGGATAGACTATTGCCCCGCTTTACGGAGTCCATCCCGGAAGGCGCATCCCGAATGATTAAGGTCCAGATCCGCCAGAACGAATCGCTGGAAGCCGCGCTGCGCCGCTTCAAGCGCCAGTGCAACCAGTCCGGTCTCTTCCTGATGATGAAAGAGAAGGCGCATTTCGAGAAGCCCGCTGAAGAGCGTCGCCGCCTCGCGATCGAGCGGTCTCGCGTCGTGAAGCGCGCTGAGCGCATGCGTCGCATTCAGCGTTACTAGGCGGACACCCGCCGTGGCCGCGGCTTGCGGCACGACCTGACGCCTCGGCCCGCGGCCGGGGCGTTTCGCATTCCCATCGCTCGCGTTCCCGCCGATGCCCCGCCGTTCCGCCAAGAAGCCGCGCCGCGGTCAGCGAGATTTGTCGCTGCCGTATCAGGAGTGGCGCTTCGAGGTCGGCGAGCCGGAGGCCGGCGAGCGGCTCGACGGTTTCTTGTCGACGCGGCTCGGCTGGCGCTCGCGCACGCTGGTGCAGCGCGCGATCGACGAGGGAGCCGTGCAAGTCTTGCCCTTCAAGGATCCGCAGCAGGCTGAGGTCGGCGCGATGCGTGCGGGGCTGAAGTTGCGGCGCGGGCAGGAAGTGGTGGTGCGCTTTGACGCGCCGGGTGGTGAGGACGCGACGCGACCGCCGGAGTCGAGCGGCTTGGCCGACGCGTCCGAGTTGCAGGTGGTGTACGAAGACGAGCACATCGTCGCGATCAACAAGCCGCCGGGGATTGCGGTGCATCCGTCGAAGGGGCACCTCACCGGCAGCTTGATTCATTTGATCCACGAGCGGCATCGCGCGCTGCAGGGCGACACCCGCGACGTGCCGACGCTGTGCCATCGGCTCGATCGCGAGACCAGCGGCTTGATCCTGTGCGCGAAGGATCAACTGAGCCGCACGCGATTAGGGAAACAATTCGAGCGGCGTGGCGTGAAGAAGGCCTACCTCGCGCTGGTCGAAGGCGTGATGACCCAGGACGAAGGCGTAGTGGATTTGCCGATCGGCACCGCGCTGACCGGCAGCGTTCGTTTGAAGATGGGGGTGCGAGAGGACGGCGCCGGTCTGCATGCGTTGACGCGTTGGAAAGTGCGCAAGCGGCTCGAAGCGCGCACGCTCGTCGAGCTGTACCCCGAGACCGGGCGGCAGCATCAATTGCGCGTGCACCTCGCGCATCTCGGCTACCCCATCGTCGGCGACAAGCTCTACCTCGGCGGCGACGAGATCTTCGCGCGCAACGTCGAAGGATTGCTCACGCGCGAAGAGCTCGATCATCTCGGCCTTGATCACCACGCGCTGCACTCCTGGCGCCTGACCATCGAGCATCCCTTCACCGGATTCGAGATGACGCTGTCCGCCCCGCTCTGGCCGACGATCGCGGCGCTGGCCGGGGAGTAGGGTATTCTCCTCGGGAACTGGCCCCTAGACTCGGCTCGCCGCATGGGCGAACCCATTCCCCCCGACTCTCCCCGTCGCAGTTGGCTCGCGCGGGTGCTGGATCTCGGCAACAACAACAAGATCATCGCCGCGGCCACGCTGGTGACCCTGGCGACGGGCGTTCCCTACTTGATCATGTCGGCGTTGTCGGCGTTCGACGAGCAGCCGGAGTACTCGCCCGAGCTGCTGGTCGCTGCGATCGCGCAGCTGCAGACGCGAGCGGAGGAGTCCGCGGACAAAGGCGAAGGCGGAGCACCGGGTCAGGTGGAGAGCGCCAGCGGCGCGCTTGCGACGATCGCGCGCGAAGCGGAGCAGAGCGGCGCCACCGCAAAGGAGCGGCGGGACATCGCCAAGGCGCTGCAGGACTACGGCGCTGGCGACCATGCCGCGGTCCTCACCGAGCTCGCCGAAATCGCGCGCCGGCAGGAGGCTCGCGGTGACGTCGAGGCGGCTGCCGCGACCTGGTGTCAGCGCGCGGCTCTGCAATCCTTCACCGATACGGCTGCGGCGCTCCGGGATTACGATCGCGCTAACGACCTGAGCGAGGCGGGGATCGATGCATCCTCGCAATTGGAGCGATCCAGGATGCTGCGCTACGCCCTGCGCATGGACGAGGCGGTGACCGCAATGCGCAAGGCGATCCGCAGAGCGCAGCAGACCGGGGACCGCGAGGTCGAGGCCGAGACGCACTTCACTTTGTCCACCGTGAGCGGAACGAGTTGGGAGGGCGAGCCTGAGTTCGAGGCCGAGCAACGGCGATCGGCCCTGCGCGCCATGGATCTCTACGAGGAGTTGATCGCTGAGGATCCGGCGAGCTTCAAGCTCTATGCCGTACTCGCTGCGGCCGGAGCGCAAGCAGGCGGCGGAGACGCCGTACTGCTCGGAAGCGTCGCGATCGAAAACGAGGACTCGGCCGCGATCGCGACGAGATTGGAGGCAGCCCTGGAACAAGCCCGGGCGCTCCAACCGCCGATGGTCAGCAGGACCGGGCGCCACATCGCGGTCGGGAGCCTCGCCGCAGCCTCTGCCTACGTGCGCAGCGGCTTGCAGGGTCAGGACGACCTCACGCCGCGCTACCTGGAAGCCGTGGAGAACGGCTGGGCAGCGATGGAGGATGCGGACATCAGCACGCAGAATCTACGCATGCTCCTGACGTGCTTCGTTCCTCCGATCAAGGCCTTCGACGAGGGCCGCAACTTGGCGGGGATGGAGCGCGCATCCGCCGGCGTGCTCAAGATGTTGCGGCTCCAGAGTGCAAGGGACCCTGAGAGCCCCATGGTGCGAAGCAATCTGGGAGGTTCGATGATGATCGCTGGACGCAGTGCGCTCGCGAACGGCAACCATGAGCCCGGGCTGGCGCTGCTCGCGGAGAGCATTGACGTCGCGCGCGCCACCAGCGCCATGGTGGAACCGATGCTGGGAGGCTATCTCTTGGCATACGGCTACGTGGAGGCGGCCCGTTCCCTGCCCGATCAATACGCTGACCAAGCGCTGGCCTGGGCTCACGAAGCCAAGCGCATCTACGACCAGAATCTGCCCGCCTGGTCCCAGGAATCAAGGTGGAAGCAGACCATCCAAGATCTCGACGCCTTCTTCGCCGAATGCGGCATTGGCGGCGCGGTGGACTGAATACGGAGTCAGGCTCCGGTGGTGTTTTTCCGCCGCGGGGGTGCCGCTGAGCCGCCCCCCGGCCCCTTGACAGCCCTCGACCCTGGGCTAAGATCATGGACCATGTTGAGAATGAGTCTCATTCTAATTACGGTAGTGGCCACCGGCGCCGCCCCCCTCTCCGCCCAGGATCCCGCCCCGGACGCCGCGGAGCTCGCGCGCCGGCTCGAGCTGCTGGCCGCAGAGGTCCAGGAACTGCGCGGTGGTGCCCCCGCGGGGCCGGCGCTGGACTCCGGCGGGCTCGGACCGGCCGCCAGCACGGTCTACCGCGCGTCGCCCGGGCGGCTCAGTTGGGCGAGCTACGGCGAGGTCACCTACAAGCGGCCCGATGCCACCACCGACGGCGGCACCCCCTCGGGTCTCGGCGACAGTTGGGATCTCCATCGCGCCGTGCTCTACCTCGGCTACCGCTTCGACGAGCGTTGGCTCTTCAACGCTGAGATCGAGTTCGAGCACGGCGACGAAGTCGGCATCGAGTTCGCCTACCTCGAGGCTCGCCTGAACGACGCCGTCGGCGTGCGTGCAGGTCACTTGCTGACACCGCTCGGCCTCGTCAACGAGATCCACGAGCCGACCACCTTCTACTCGGCGCAGCGCCCGCTGGTCGAGACCTTCGTGATCCCGAGCACCTGGCACGAGAACGGCGTCGGCGTGGTGGCGGACTGGCGCGGCTTCTCGGGACGCGCCTATGTGATGAACGGTTTCGACGCGAGCGGTTTCGATCTCAGCAAGGACGGCTTGCGCGGTGGCCGCCAAGGCGGCAGCAAGGCGTCGGCCGAAGATCTCGCGCTGGCGGCGCGCCTCGATTGGGAAGGGATTCCCGGCCTGCTGCTCGGCGTCGGAGCGTTCAGCGGGGACAGCGGCCAGAACGCCGGCGCCAGCGACTTCGCCACCAGTCTGATGGAAGCGCACGCGCAGTGGCAGTGGCGCGCACTGCGTCTGCGCGGCCTGTGGGCGCAGGGCAGCGTGGACGATGCGGCGCTGCTGGCGACTCCCGCGCCCGGGGAGGATCTCGAAGGGTGGTACCTGGAAGCCGGCTGGGATCTGCTCGCCGGAGCGGGTGCGCAGGCGCTGACCCCGTTCCTGCGCTGGGAGGAATTCGATCTCTCCGCCGACGCGCCCGGTGACAGCGGCGTGCGCGCCCTCAGCCTCGGCATCTCCTGGCAGCCGACGCCTCAAATCGTCTTCAAGGCGGATTACACCGACCTCCGCAACGACGCCGACTCCGTCGCCGACACCTTCGCCTTCACCGCCGGCTGGGCCTTCTGATTCGATGAAATCGCTCACGCTGATACCGGGTTTGCTCGCGGCGTTCCTCGCCGGGGCCGGTCATCCCACGCGCGAAGAGGCGCTCGCGACGAGCTTCGGCAAGCAGGCCGTGCTTACGCGTACGACGCACTGGCTGACCGCCGCCCAGCGCAAGCGCGCGGCGGAGTTGGCCGGCGCCGAAGTCCGTGCTGTGGCCGAACTGTGGACGGCGCGTGACCCAGCCGGCGCGCTGCTCGGCATGGGCTTCGTGGACGCGCGCACCGTGCGCACTCACGGTCAGACCGTGCTCTTCGCGATCGGCGCGGACGAGAAACTGCGCGGCGTGAGCGTGCTCGCCTTCGATGAACCGCGTGACTACTTGCCGAAGGAGGCTTGGTATTCATCGTTCACCGGCAAGGTCTTGAACGACGAGCTGCAGCTCAAGCGCGGCGTGCACGCCGTGACCGGCGCCACGCTCACGGCCCGCGCCACCGTCGCGGGCGCGCGCGAAGCGCTCGCGGTGGTGAAGGCCGTGCAGGAGCCGCCGCAGCCGTGACCCGCGGCGAGTCGTGGTTTCTGCGCAGCGCGCACGCGTTGGCGGCGGTGAGCGGTCTGATCTGGGCTTGGATGATCTTCTTCCCCAGCAGCGAAGATCCCTATTCCCCGCTGCCGCATCCGCGCTTGCCCCAGGTCCACGCCATCCACGTGCTCGCCGGTGCGGCCCTGCTCTTCGCAGTCGGTCTGATCTGGCGCAGCCACGCCTGGTCGCGTCTGCGCAGCGGCTTCCGGCCGCGCCGTCGCAGCGGCGCCACTCTCGCGCTCCTCTTCCTTCCCATGGCCGCCAGTGGCACCCTTCTCCAAGTGACCGTCCACGAAACCTGGCGCACCGTCTGGAGCTGGCTGCACCTGGTCGTTTCGGCAGTGTGGCTAGCAGCCTGGCTCGTCCACCGAATACGGAGTCAGGCTCCGGTGGTGTGTTAATCGCACCAGCGGTGCCGGGTGTCGGCGAGTCCCACGTGGACATGGAGTGAAGTCCTAGGATTTTCTGCATGCGCGATTCCAAGCGCCGCCTGTTCTGGCACGGGGTGCTCCTCTTCCTGCTCGGCCTACTTACCGGGCTGATCGAGGCCAAGTTCACGAACGCGCGCATGGGACTCGCGGCGCACCTCGAGGGAGTGATGAACGGAATGCTGCTGCTGATCTTCGGCGCGGTGTGGCCGGAACTGCGGCTTGGCGCGCGCGCGCACGCGATCGCCTTCCGCACGCTGCTCTACG
>JAQBVK010000043.1 GCA_027623585.1 Planctomycetota bacterium | reverse complement strand
AAGAAGGCCACCAAGCGGAAGGCCACCAAGCGGAAGGCCGCCAAGAAGACCACCAAGAAGAAGACCACCAAGAAGAAGGCCGCGAAGCGGAAGTAGTTTCGCTACGGGGCAGAGCCCCGAACCGTTTTGACGGATGGGCAGACCCCGGACACGACGTTGTCTGGGGTCTGCTTGTTTCTCCCCTCGGCACCTCCGTTTCCCCCTTGAGGACCCTGGAGATGAATAAGAAAGACTTAGTGGACTATGTGGCTGAGCGTCAGGGTTTGACGCGTAGTGCCGCAGAAGAGACCGTGGATTGCGTTTTCGCGGCGATTCGCGATGGCGTGCAAGGTGATGGCGAGGTCGTCGTCGCCGGTTTCGGATCGTGGCAGATGCGGCAGCGACAGCCGCGCACGATTCGCAATCCCCAGACCGGAGAGCCGATGGATGTGCCGGCTGGCACCGGCATTGGATTCCGTCCCGCACGCGCCTGGCGCGACAGCCTCACGGCGGCCACGCAGCAAGATTGATTCAGAGGACCCCGGAGGCCTGAGCGCGCTCTTCGAGCGCCGCGACTTCGGCCGCGATCTGCGCGTCTTCGATCTTGCCGAACAAGATCCCCGGCTCTCCTAACGTCATGCCCGACTTCAGTCGGGCCGGCGGGTGGCCTGCGGCTTCCTCCCCCCAGATCCCGGCTTGTCCCGGATCCGCGGCCGCGCCGAGCATCTTGCGCATGCGCAAGGCGACCTCAGGGCAAGCGGGTGCGATCCGGCGCGAAAGAAGTTCGAGGTAGGCCAACGCGCGCTCCACGCACTCGCCGAGCGCCGCGCGATCCTCGGCGGCCTCACTCTTGGCCAGCTTCCACGGCGCGCGCTCATCGAAGTACACGTTGAGCGCTGCGGCTCCCGCCACGAGGGCTTGCGCCGCCTTGCGCAATTCATAGTGCTCGAAGTGTTTGCCGACACGCTCGAAGGCTAGATCCGCGTCGGCCAGCGACGGATGCGCCACGGGTGCGCCCGTCGTTGCCGGCACCACTCCGCCGCAGCGGCTGATCGCAAACTTCAGCACGCGGCTCATGAGGTTACCGATCTTGTCGGCCAAGAGCGCATTGTTGGTGTTCTGGAACTCCTGCCAGGTGAACTCGCTGTCCGCCGTCTCCGGTGCCGAGAGCATCAGATGGAAACGCGCGACGTCCGCCTCGTACTTCGAGAAGAAATCGTCGTTGTCGAGGTGCCAACCGGCGCTGGTGTTGAACTTCCGCCCTTGCAGGTTGTAGAACTCGTTGGCCGGAACTGCGGTCGGAAGCACGAATTCGCGCCCTTCCCAGGAATCCGCCTGCCCGAGCAGCATCGCAGGGAACACCACGACGTGGAATGCAATGTTGTCCTTGCCGATGAAGTGCACCAACCGCACTTCCGGATCCTGCCACCAGTCGCGCCAGCGCTCCGGATCGTTGTGGACGCGCGCACACCACTCGGCGGTGGCGCTGACGTATCCGATCGGCGCATCGAACCAAACGTAGAGCACCTTGCCGAGGTCGTCCGTGACGCCTTCGGGCAAGGGCACGCCCCACGGCAAGTCGCGCGTGATCGGGCGGGACTTGAGATCGGCGAGCATCGCCTGGACGTAGCCGTCCACGTTCGGTTTCCAGTCGCCGGCGGCCTTCTTGCGCGCGTACCAATCGCCGAGTCCTTGCTGCAGAATTTGCGGCAGGTCCAGATGCCAGTGGCGCGTCGCCTTGAGCACCGGGCGCGAGCCGTCCACCAGGGAGATCGGCTCGATGAGTTTGCGCGCGTCGATCCAGGCGCCGCACTGCGGGCATTCGTCGCCGCGCGCCTTCTCGAAACCGCACTCCGGGCAGCGGCCCTGCAGGTAGCGGTCCGGCAAAAAGCGCTGCGCGGCCTCGCTGAACCACTGCTCTTCGACCTGCTCGAACACCAGTCCGCGCGCGAGCAGGGTTGCGAAGAATTGCTGCGCCAACTGGGTGTGGTAGGGGCAGCGCGCGGTGCCGGACCAGACGTCGAAGCGGATCCCGAAGCGATCGAAGAGCGCCTTGATCTCGGCGTGCCAACGGTCGACGTACTCGCGGTAGCCGACGCCGGCCTGCTCCGCCTTGAGCGTGATCGCGACTCCGTATTCGTCGGTGCCGCACACGTAGAGCACGGCGTGGCCTGCCATGCGCGCCCAGCGCACGAACACGTCGGCAGGCAGATACGCGCCGGCGACGTGGCCGAAATGGATCGGCCCGTTGGCGTAGGGGAGCGCGGAGGTGACCAGGAAGCGCGCCATTCGGTGCCTTAGAATAGAGGGTCCGGGTCTTCCCGACAGCCGCCATGAATCCTGCCCTCGCCGATCGCGTCCGCGCCGAACTCGACTTCTTCCGCATCGATGATCTGCTCTCCGAGGAGGAGCGCGCGATTCGCGACGAGGTGCGCGCGTGGGCGGCGGAACGACTGCAACCGATCGTGGCCGAGCACTGGGAGGCCGGAACTTTTCCGAAAGAGTTGTCGCCGGAGTTCGGCGAGATGGGTTTGCTCGGGCCGACGATTCCGGAGGCTTACGGAGGCCTCGGCATGAACTCGGTGCAGTACGGATTGATCTGCCAGGAGATTGAGCGCGTGGATTCCGGGATCCGCTCCTTCATGAGCGTGCAGGGCGCGCTGGTGATGTACCCGATCTTCACCTTCGGCAGCGAGGAGCAGAAGCAGCATTGGCTGCCGCAACTCGCGAGCGGCAAGAAGATTGGCGCCTTCGGTTTGACTGAGCCCGACTTCGGCAGCAACCCCGGCGGGATGCGCGCGCGCGCGCGGAAATCCGGCGATGAATGGATCCTCGACGGGCAGAAGATGTGGATCACGAACGGCACCCAGGCCGACGTCAGCATCTTCTGGGCCAAGGATGAGGAAGGGGTGATGCAGGCCTTCCTGGTCGAAGCGGACCGGAAGGGCTTCAGCGCGCCCGAGACCAAGCACAAGTGGTCGCTGCGTTGTTCGGTGACGAGCGAGATCATCTGCGACAAGGTGCGCGTGCCGGAATCGAATCGGCTGCCGAACACGCAGGACCTGAAGTCGGCGCTGATGTGCCTGACGCAGGCGCGCTACGGGATTGCGTGGGGCGCGCTCGGCGCGGCGCAGGATTGCTTCCAGGAGGCTCTGTCCTACACGCTGCAGCGCGAGATCCACGGCGGGCCGCTGGCGCGCTTCCAGATCACGCAGACCAAGCTCGCCGACATGGCGACCGAGATCACCAAAGCGCAACTCTTGGTGCTGCGGCTCGGCCGCATGAAGGACGAGGGCACCATGAAGCCGCAGATGGTCAGCATGGCCAAGCGCAACAACGTGTACATGGCGCTACAGATCAGCCGCGAGTGCCGCACGTTGCTCGGCGCGAACGGCATCACCCTCGAGTACCGTGCCGGCCGCCACATGTGCAACTTGGAGACGGTCCTGACCTACGAAGGCACCCACGAGGTGCACGGCCTGATCCTCGGCCAGGCGCTGACGGGGATTGCGGCGTACGGGGGGTAGTGTGGCCGACGGTCAAGACCCGGACCTCATTAGGAAGGCCCTCCTCGCGGGCACGTACACAGAAAAGGACTTGATCGAGGATGAGGTATGGGTCCTCGTCAAGCTGAGTAAAGCGATCGAGTCGATCGTTTTGGATCATGAGTCAAGGTTGATGACGAGGCTCGCGGACTTGAACATCATCGACCCATCGGGTGAAGCACGTCAGAGTGAATTCGAGGACGAACTACCAACGCTCCGTGCGTTCTCCACAGAGTTACGCCTCTCGGTCATAGGAGTAGTGCGCCGCATTCTTGGTCTGGTGTTGAGTCGCCGCGCAGAACACTTGATTTCGGCCGGAGAGGGCGGGGGGACAAGGAGCCGGATCATAAGTACCTTGAGCGAGTAGATCATGAGCGAGTCAAGAGGACAGGTGAGTCCTGGAAATCGATGAAAGCCCTGGTAGACCTCCGGAATATACTTGTGCACGACTCGATGGAGGGAGAGATCGAGAGCACGAACCAGAATGAGGATCTCCGTGCGTCTCTGCTGGCCGCCTTCGGAGGGCATGGACTCGAGATTAGGAGCCACGCGGGGTTCTCAGAAGTGATTCTGGGCAACGGATTGACTGACTTTGTCGTCAAGGAGCTGCGGAGATTCATCAAGACTTTCAATTTCGGGTCATGAAACCACCCCGTCGATGCCGACGCGGTCCCAGCGCCGAGATCGGTGGGCACCTGGACTCTGCTCAGCTTGGCGGTAACCGTGCCACCGACCCGGCGTCTTTCTCTCTGCAATGCAGGACAATCCTAGGATAGAATTGGGGATGGTCGGCGCTGTCGGCCACGGCGACATGGCGAGAGACTACGACGTCATCATCGAGCGGGATGCCGAGGGCATCCTGGTGGCGTCCGTACCTGCACTCCCTGGCTGCCACACGCAGGCGCGCTCCATGGATGAGCTCATGGTACGCATCAAGGAAGCCGTCCTCCTTTGCCACGAGACGCGCGGCGAGGAGCCGGAGCAGCTCGAGTTCGTCGGCATCCAGCGGCTGCGCGTCGCTTGAATCCGCGCACTCCGGCGCTCACTGGAGCGCAGGTCCTTGCAGGGCTTCGTCATCACGGCTTCTAGACGATCCGCATTCGAGGCAGCCATCATTTCCTCCGACACGCCGACGGTCGCGCGACGGTGGTACCGATTCATCGTGGTGAGTCGCTCGGACCAGGGCTCTTGAGCAAGATCTTGCGCGACTGCGAGCTGAGCCGGGAAGCACTCCTGCGCGTCCTCTAGCCCGCGAGTCGCGAGCGGAGCAGTACCGCGTCGCGGTGGTATTCCAGGTAGCGCGCCTGCTCAGTGCTGAAGCGGCCGACGTCGTGGCCTTCCGCGGGGATGCCCATGCGTTGCAAGGAAGGGATGTGCGCCACCGGCGACACCAGCAGGCGGCCGTCGTTCTCGAAGGAGATGAATCCGCGATCGAAGAGGTGGTCCACGCTCGGCGTGAGCATCAAGCCGTTGTTCGCGTCGAGGCGCTCAGCATTCGAGTCGCAGTCGCGCCAGGGCTTGCAATGGCTGGCACGTAGGTGTTCGGCGCGGTCCACGTGGGTGACGCGGCAGCGGGTCTCGCGCCGCTGCACACCCTCGCGGAACTGACCTTGCCCGCGCCGCGCGATCACCAGCTGCTGGCGCTCCGTCGCCGGGAGCGATTCGTCGCCTTCGATCTGCTTGCGGAGGTGATCCTCCCACAGCACCATCTCTTGCTCCGGCAAGTGGAGATCGACCTCAAAGACGAGTTCGGCGCGCGCGAGTGCAGCGACTTCCGCGCCGATCAACTCGGCGAGCGTGAGCGCGAACGTTTCGGGCAAGCGAGCGAGGTAGACACCCTGGAGTCCGTTACCGTTGGCCTGGAGCGGCGAGTACCTCGCAGGCAGGTGCGGCCGCAGGACGTCCATCCAGTCCTTCGGACGGATCAGAGTCGCCAATTCCGTGAAACGCACGTCCACGCGCCAGCCGATCCTTTCCCAATTCCTTCCGGTGCTGCCGAACTCCTCCGGCTTCGGACACTCGTAGGCGTAGGAGCAGGCGATCCCGACGGCGCAGATGCGCGTGTTGCAGAAAGAGAACACCAGATCCCCCGGTGCCACCTCGCGCATGGTCTCGTAGAAGGGGTTGCGCGCGCGGTTCGCGTTGCGTTTGGGCGACCAGAGATATCCCCCCGACACTTCCTGTCGGTAGGTTTGGTTCTGATTGACCCACCAGTAGCGCATGGCGGTCCTCGGCTTACTTCTGAGGCACAGCGTCCAGTTGAGCGGGTCGAGGACGTAGTTCTTGCGGCCGCGGAGCGGCATCACGCCGGCGCCGTCCGGCATTTCGACGCGGGTGATCTTGCCGCCGATCTCGACGTCCACGGGCATCGGGAAGGGCAGGTCCTTCGGCGTCTTCCAGGCGAGATGGAGTGAACCGCCCTTCACTTCGCTGATCAGCTCGGGCAGCGCCGGCTGACGCAGGTAGAGCTCCCAATACCACGCCAACTCGCGTCCGGTCTCCTTCTGCGCGATCGCGAGCAACTCGTCGGTGGTCGCAAAGCGGCACTGACTCCCGTCCGTGACCTTCTCCATCGCCGGATCGGGATAGGCGAAGCGGCGCAGCACGCGGAAGAACGCCTCGTCGCCGAGCAAGTAGCGCAAGGAATGAATGATCCATGAACCCTTGTTGTAAATGTCGCCCGCCGGTGATTGCTCCCACTTGCTGGTGAAGTACATCTCTTGGCTGCTGCGCGGTTCGCGCGGCGCGACGGCGCCCCGATTCGCGATGCCGCGGCGCTGCTCGCCCATCACGTGGCGGTAGGCCTCCGGACCGTTCAGTCGCTCCGCGTAGAGCGCCTGCGCGTAGGTGCCGATGCCTTCGTGGATCCAGAAATCGTTCCAATTCTTCGCCGTGACCAGCAGCGCCCACCACTCGTGCGCCATCTCGTGGTGCAGCAGGAAATCGAAGCCCTGATCGTCGCCCCAGGGGTTGCCGCGGTACTCGTTGCCGTAGGCGGTGATGGTTTGGTGCTCCATGCCCATGTGCGGCGTCTCGGCGACGCCGTACTTGTCGGCGCGGAAGGGGTAGGGACCGAACACGCTCTCGAAGAAGGCCAGGTCCAGTTCGATCTCCTTGAAGAGTTTCTTGCCCTTGTCGTAGTTCTCGGGAAGCACGTAGTAGATCAGCGGGAAGGTCTCGCCCGCGATGCTCTTCATCTTGCCCTCGATCGTCTTGTAGGGCGCGATGTTGAGCGCGACCGAGTAGTTGTTGATCGGCGTGCTGACGCGCCAATGAAAGCTGCGCCAGCCCCGGCCAGCCGCTTCGGTCTTCATCAAGCGTCCGTTGCTCGCGCAGATCAGCGGCTCGGGCACCGTGATGCGGATGTCCATGGATTCGGGCTCGTCGTCGGGCTGGTCCTTGCACGGCCACCACAGGTCGGCGCCCTCGCCCTGGCAACTGGTCGCGATCCACGGCGCGCCGGCCGCGGTCTTCGACCAAGTGAAGCCGCCGTCCCAAGGTGGCCGGACGGCTTCGCGCGGGACGCCGGCGTAGGCGACCGTGAACTCGAAAACCTCGCCAGGCTTCGCTAACTCCGCGAGTCCGCGAATGCGGATGCGGCCGTGCTCGTGCGTGAAGTCGAGCTTCTCCTCGCCGCGCGTGATGCTCGCCACCTTCAGGCGATCGTCGAGATCGAGCAGGATGGATTCGCTCGCCTGCAAGACGCGCGCGCGCATGCCGAGCGTGCCTTCGATGCTGTGCTTCTCCGGATCAATCTTGAGTGCGAGGTCGTAGGTCAGCACGTCGTAGCAGGCCTGCTCCGGCGGAATCGGCAGCCCCGAATCTAAATCGGGATCCTGCGCGGAGGCCGCGGCGCAGAGAGTCAGAAGCGCGGCCGGCGCTCCGAGAAACGGCAGAAAACGACTTGCGGAAAACTTCATGGGCTGATCGCCAGGGTGCAAGATCGGTGCACTCTCCGTTCGATGATAAGTCAGCGAGGCCATGCTCGCCCTCGTTCAATGATCGCTGCGCGAGGCGCTACTGCGCGCGGCCGCCGCGTTCCACGATCTGGAACTGCAGGTCGGCCACGTACTTGTCGAGCGTCAATTCTTCACCGGGGTCGAGCTGCCCGCGGGTCTTCTCGCGCAGCATCATGAGGTCTTCGACCACCATGCGCGCGGCTTCGAGATTGGGCTTCTCCGGCTTTGGAGCGCCGGGAATGTCCACCATGCCCAGTGCGTAGAAGCCCTGGATCGCGATCTTCTGGATGAAGATGCGGAAATCACCGCCTACCAGCACGCCGTCGCTCACGCGCGGGCTCCTGCTCGCTGCGGCTCCTCGGTCGAGGATTCCTCGCCGTCGCCCTCCGCCGCGTCGCGCCGCGCGAGCGCCGCTCCGACGAAAGCGTGAAACAAGGGGTGCGGCTCCAAGGGCTTGGACTTGAACTCGGGGTGGTACTGCACGCCGAGGTAGAAATCTCGCTCGCTCAATTCGATCACCTCGACCAGATCTTGTTTCTCGTAGACGCCGGAGCAGGTCAGGCCGGCGTGCTCGAGTTTGGCACGATAGGCGTTATTGAACTCCCAGCGATGGCGATGGCGCTCGAACACGAGATCGTGACCGTAGTACTGCGCGGCGCGCGAGCCCTCGGTGAGCCGGCACGGGTAAGCGCCAAGGCGCATGGTGCCGCCCTTCTCGTCGACCTTTGCCTGATCAGGCAGCAAATCAATCACTGGATCGCTGCAGCCGGGCGCGACTTCCGTGGAATGCGCGCCCGGGATGCCGGCCACATGACGCGCGTACTCGAGCGCCATCGCCTGCATGCCGAAACAGATTCCGAAGCAGGGCACATCGTTCTCACGCGCCCACTGGATCGCGCGAATTTTTCCTTCGAGTCCTCGCTCGCCAAAACCGCCCGGGACCAGCAAGCCGTCGACTCCAGCGAGCAAGCGCGCGGGGTCGCCCTCGGCGCATTCCTCGGCGCTGATCTTGCGGAAACTGACCGCTGCGCTCAGTCCCGCCGCGGCGTGCGCCAGCGCCTCGTAGATCGACTTGTAGGCGTCGTGTAACTGGATGTACTTGCCGACCACGGCGATCTCGAGCTTCGCGCGCGGATGCCGCACGCGTTCGCACAAATCTTCCCAGTCCTGGAGGTCGACCTCGGGGGTGTGCTCGAGGCCGAGGTGGCGCACGATCGCGCTGTCGAGACCCTCGCGCTTCAGATCGAGCGGCACCTCGTAGATGGTGGTCTCGACGTCAATCTCTTGAATCACGTCTTCCGCCCGCACGTTGCAGAACAGGGAGATTTTGCGCCGCATCTCGGCGGTCATCGGCTTCTCGCAGCGACACACCAACACGTGCGGCATGATGCCGATCTCGCGCAACTTGCCGACCGATTGTTGGGTCGGTTTGGTCTTCATCTCGCCGCTCGCCGACAGGAAGGGCAGCAGCGTCAAGTGCACGAACATTGCCTGCTTCGCCGGCAGGGACAACGCGAATTGGCGGATCGCCTCGAGGAACGGCAGTGATTCGATGTCGCCCGCGGTGCCGCCGATCTCAATCACGGCCACGTCGGTGCCCTTCGGGGCGCCGCGCCGGATGGCGTCCTGGATCTCGTCGGTGATGTGCGGAATCACCTGGACAGTCTTGCCGAGGTAATCGCCGCGCCGCTCCTTGCGGATCACCGCCGAGTAGATCGAGCCGGTGGTCGCGTTGCTGTGGCGGCCGATCGGCGCGTGCGAGAATCTTTCATAGTGGCCGAGGTCGAGGTCGCTCTCGGCGCCGTCCTCGGTCACGTAGACCTCGCCGTGTTCGAACGGCGACATCGTGCCCGGATCCACGTTGATGTAGGGATCCAATTTCTGGATCGAAACCTTGAGCCCGCGCTTTTCTAGCAGCACGGCAATCGAAGCCGTGGTGATCCCTTTACCGAGGGACGACACCACGCCGCCGGTGACGAAGATGAATCGGGTCATGAGAGGGGGGTGATCGCGGCCCGACGGGACCGGAGCAGGAAGGCATCGTAGTCGGCTCGCGTGTCGATTCCACTCGCAGCGCGCGGCCAATCCAAGACGCGGATGCGTACGCCGTGCTCAAGCAGCCGCAGTTGCTCCAGGCCCTCGGTTCGCTCCAGCGCCGACGGCGGCCAGGAGGTGAAGCGCTGCAGTGCGGCGCGCCGGAATCCGTAGATGCCGAGGTGCAGGCGCGGCGCCGCAGGGCCATCCGCGAAACGCGGATGCGGAATCGGAGCGCGTGAGAAATACAGCGCGTCGCCGCGGAGATCCAAGACGACCTTCACGCGCGCCGGATCTGCAAAGGCCTCGGGAGGCAGCGGCGCGGCGAGCGTGGCGACTTCAGCGCCGTCCTGCACCGCCTGGATGACCGCGTCTACGGCCTCTGGCTCGATTTCCGGCTCGTCGCCCTGCACGTTCAGGATGATCGCTGCTTCCGGCAAGTCCTGGACGGCGGCCCAAACGCGATCGGTCCCGCTCGCGAGCGCCGGGTCGGTGAGCACGGCTTCAGCGCCCGCAGCGCGCGCGATCGCGGCGAGCTCCGGGCCGTCCACGGCCGCGAGCACTCGGTCGGCGCGCATGGCACCGAGGCAGCGTTCAAGCGCGTGCGCGTAGAGCGGTTTGCCGCTCTCGGCGAGAAATAATTTACGCGGGAGTCGGGTGGAGGCGCCGCGGCCGGGCACCACCACGACCACCTGAGCGCCCCGGCTCACCGTCCGCCGCCCGGTCGGACCTTGTTCTTGTTCAACTCGCGCAACCGATCGCGTTCCTGCTCGAAGTAGTCCGCGCCGCTGGGATTGTTCACGCGCTGCAGGCCATAGGTGCCGTTGAACAGCGCGCCCACCGCCCGCGCGGATTCCATCGTTGCGTCGTAGCGTGCTTGATCCATCGAGGGCGCCCACGCGAGGGTCCAAGACTCGGTGCCACGGCGGATGACGACGCTGACGCTCGCGCCCGGTACGCGCACGATGCCGCTCTGCGCGAGTTTGAAGAACTCTGCTTCCTCGAGCGACTTCCAAAGCGCGCCCATGTCGAGGTTGGGCACCACCTTGTAGTTCGCGCTCGCGCGCGCTTCGGAGTACAGATCACTCTGTGCTGTGTAGGCCTCGTTGTAGAGCCCGAAGGTCACGTCCTCGCGGTGGTACTTGACCGTGGCTTGGGCAGGCTGCCCCACGGGGAAGATTCCCTCGGCGGCCATGGCGTCGAGTAAGCCTTGCTCGCGCTCGATGGCGGCCGCCTCCGCACGCGACTCGGCCACAGCGGCATCGGCGTCGGTCAAGGCCACGCTGGGCTGGGGTGCGGGGCCAGGAGAGCCGCAAGCGCCGAGCGCCGCAGCGAGAACCGTCAGGGACAGGATGAGCCTCATGCGTGACGTGGCGGTGGGGACGCGCTTGCGCCGTGGACCGCGGTTCTGGAACATGATTCTACCGGCTACTGCCCCCGGTGGGGTCGGGTCACCCCATGTCTGGATCCAAGCGCGCCTCCAAGAAGCTGACCTGGCGCAAGGTCGCCGTCTATCTCTCTGCTCTGGCCGTCGTCGCCTCGGCCGATCCACGCCCCCTCAGTTTCGTGATTGGCTGTGTATTGGTGGCGTTGGCGCTGATGCTGCGCATCTGGGCCTTCGGGCACCTCGAGAAGAACGTGGTGATGGTCACGAGCGGACCCTACGCCTACACGCGTAATCCGGCCTACCTCGGCAGTTTCTTGGCGCTCCTCGGCACCGCGCTGGCGGCCGGCAACGCAGAATCGAAGCGTGGACTGCTCGTGTGGGGGCTCGCCCTGGTGCTGGCGGTCGTGTTCTTCACCTTCTACCTGCCGCGCAAGATGCAGCGCGAGTACCCGCGCCTGCAAAAACTCTTCGGCGCGCAGCTCGAGCGGCACGCGAAAAACGTGCCCGACTTCTGGCCGCGGCTGAAGCCGTGGAGCAGCGGCGATTCGCGCCGCTTCTCCTGGCATCGCGTGTTCGACAACCACGAGATCGAATGGACCCCGGTCTTCGCCGGGCTCCTCGCCGCGATCTGGTTCGTCGAACGCTGGTCGCCGGTCGCCGGCTGGATCTCCTGAGTCCGCCCGCGGTGCTCGACCGCAGCCTCCTCGACCGTCTGCCGCGCCAGCTTCTGAGCCGCGGTGCGCGCTTCAAGCCGGCGGTGTTCCGCATCGAGCTCGCCGACGGGCCCGCAGTGTTGAAGGATTGCGCTGGGATTCCGGCGCTGACGCGGCCGCTGGCGCGTTGGTTGCTTGGGCGCGAACGACGTGCAATAGAGCGCCTGGCCGGTTTGGAGGGCTTTCCGCAACTACTCGCCTGCGTGGACGCCGACGCCCTGTTGATCGGCAGTTTGCCCGGTACCGCGATGCATGGCGAGGTCTTCAGCGCGGATCCGCGCCGTTGGGCGGCGGCACTGCGCGAGCGCGTGCGGGGGATGCACGCGTGCGCGGTCTATCACCTCGACCTGCGTCAGCCGCAGAACCTGCTCGCCGACGAGGAGCACGGACTGGCGGTGGTGGACTTCGGCGCCGCCGTTGCGCCGGGTCCCGTGGGACGCTTCTTGTTCGGACGCTTCTTGGCGTGGGTGGATCGACAGGCGGTTCTCAAATATCTGTCTCGATTCGCGCCGCAGGAGATGGGGGAGGCCGAAGCGCGGAGCTACCTCCGCGGTTTGTTCTGGCGAAGGCTTTGGATCTTATCGACGCACCAAAAT
>JAQBVK010000042.1 GCA_027623585.1 Planctomycetota bacterium | reverse complement strand
GCGAGGCCCGTTCGCAATTCAGGCTGGACCGCGCCTAGCCGTCGTGCTCGGCGGCAAGGTCGGCGTTGGCCTGGTGGAAGGCCTGCCACTGCTCCGGCACGTCGTCTTCAGGGAAAATCGCGTCCACGGGGCACTCCGGTTCGCAGGCGCCGCAGTCGATGCACTCATCCGGGTGGATGAACATCGGAAGGTTCTGCGTGCCAGGTTGCGGCTCCGCTTCGTAGATGCATTCCACCGGGCAGACATCGACGCAGGCGGTGTCCTTGGTGGTGACGCAGGGTTCGGTGATGACGTAGGTCACGGGTAGCTGATCTGGGCGGCGCGGCGGGTACCCCGGGCGGGGGTGCGGCCGTACCGGAGCAGCCTTATCTAACGCCGCTCCGGCTCAGGTCAAGGGCACATTCCGGAATCCTGTGTCAACGGCCTCGTACCGCTATCCTGCTGCCGATGTCCGGGGTGCATTTCGCGCTCGCTTCGACGGGGGGATACGCGCTCGGCTCGATCTCCTTCGCCCTGCTGTTCGCCCGCGCCCGCGGCGTGGATCTGCGCACCGTTGGGAGCGGCAACCTGGGCGCCACGAACGCCTCTCGGGCGCTCGGCCGCGGGACCGGTGTTCTGATCTACCTCCTCGACGCGCTCAAGGGATTTTTACCCGCCGGCGTCCTGTTCTGGACCACTCATGATCCCGCACTGGCCGCTGCCGCAGGCGCCGGGGCCTTCCTGGGGCACGTGCTGCCGGTCTGGCATGGGTTCCGCGGCGGCAAGGGGGTGGCGACCCTCTCCGGCGCGTTGCTCGCGCTCAGCCCGTGGACTGCCCTCGCGGCCGGGATTTCCCTCGGCGCCACGGTGCTCATGACGCGCATGATTTCGGCGGGCTCGATCGCCTTCGGGATCGTGCTCGGCCCCGCCGCCTGGGTGCTCGGTGAACCGCGTCCGATCTTCCTGCTGGCCGCGTTCGGAGGCCTGCTGTTGGTTTTCACGCATCGCGCAAACATCCAGCGCATTCGCACGGGACGGGAGAGCCGGATCGGCGAGAGGCGAGCGGCCGCGCCGCCGCCGGAGGATCAATGAGTGGACGCGTGCTCGTGATTGGAGACGGCGGCTGGGGAACCGCGCTGGCGCTGGCCGCGCATCGAGCCGGCAATGAGGTTGCCGTGTGGAGCGTGGATGCGGCGTACGCGGCCGAAGTCGCAAAGACGCGGGACAACCGCAAGTTCCTGTCCGGTGTGCCGATTCCGCCAGAAATCCTATGGACCGCCGACGTCGATGCGGCGGCCCGTGGCGCCGCGCTCGCGCTCTCCGTGGTGCCGACGCAGTTCGTGCGCGCGACCTTGGGACGTTTCGCTGGATCGCTCCGGGAGGTCCCGGTGTTCTCGGCAACCAAGGGATTGGAGCAAGGCACGCTGCTGCGGCCGACGCAGATCCTCGCCGAGTGTTTCGGCGAAGCCGCGCCGCTCGGCGCAATCTCCGGACCTTCGCACGCCGAGGAAACCGCGCACGGCGCGGCGACCACGATCGTGGCCGCATGCGCGGATGAAGAAGTTGCCGGCGTCGTCGCCGAACGGCTCGGCAGCGCTTCGTTGCGGCTCTACACCAGCACGGACTTGGCGGGCGTTGAATACGGCGGCGCGCTAAAGAACATCATTGCGGTCGGCGCGGGCATCGCCGACGGACTCGGTCTCGGCGACAACGCGAAGGCGGCGCTGGTGTCGCGCGGACTGATCGAGATGGCGCGCTTCGGGGCGGCGCACGGCTCCCAGCGCGAGACCTTCTTCGGCCTTTCCGGCGCGGGCGACTTGATGGTGACCTGCTACTCGCGCCACTCGCGGAATCGCGGGCTCGGCGAACGCATCGGGCGCGGCGAAACGCTGGAAGCGATCCTCGCTTCGACCGAGAAGGTGGCCGAGGGCGTGTGGACCTGCAAAGCGATTCACCGGCACGCCGCGCGCGCTGGCGTCGAGATGCCGATCACGGAGGCGGTGCACGCGGTTTTGTTCGAGGGCCTGCCCGCTCAAGCAGCCGTGCAGTCGTTGATGCGGCGTCCGCGCCGTTCGGAGTTCGTCGAATGAAGCAGAATCCCGCCGCGCCGCTCGCCGACTCCAAGGGCTCCCGTCACGCGCCGCCGCCGGCGCGCTGGTTGCCGGCTGGATGGCGCGCCGACCGTTGGGAGGTCATCGAGCCGCGGCTGCGCGAGCTCGAGGAGCGCGTGATCGACAGCAAGGAAGCGTTCGAGCAGTGGCTGCGCGACCGCGACGAGCTCGACTCCTGGCTCTCCGACGAGTCCTCGCGCCGCAACGTCGCCGCCGCGCGTCACACCGACGATGAAGCGGCCGAGCGCGCGCACCTCGAGTTTCAAACTGAAATCGTTCCTCAAATTCAGCCGGTCGACGATCGTCTCGACCGCAAGTATTTGACCGCACCGCAGCGCGCCGAACTCGATCGCCGCTTCTGGGAGGTGCACGATCGGGACGTGGAACTGGCGGTGAAGCTGTTCCGGCCCGAGAACGTGCCGCTCGAAGCGCGCGAAGAGGAGTTGTGCGTCGAATACGGCCGCATCGCCGGCGCGATGACCGTGCAGTGGCGCGACCGCGAGTGGACCTTGCCGGAACTCGCGCCCTTCGCGGAAGAGCCGGATCGCGCTTTGCGCGAGGAAACCTGGCGGCTCGGGGCTGAGCGGCGCGGTCGCGACGCGGACGCGTTTGAAGGACTCTTCGACCGCATGCACGACCTGCGCGCGCAGATGGCGTCGAATGCGGGCTTCGCGAACTATCGCGACTACATGCACCAAGCCAAGGGGCGCTTCGACTATTCGGCCGAGGACTGCGTCGCCTACGGCCGAAACGTCGAGCAACACGTGCTGCCGGTGGTGCGGCGCATGAACGAATGGCGGCGCGAGCGGCTGAATCTCCCTTCTCTCCGGGCTTGGGACATGAGCGTGGATCCGATGCAGGCGCCGGCCTTCCAGCCCTTTGCGGACGAGGCCGGTCTGATCGCGATCTCCGCGCGCTTGCTCGCGCGCGTGCACCCCGACTTCGCGGAAGAGTTGCGCTGGATGGCCGAGGCGGATTTGCTCGACCTCGCCACGCGTCCGCATAAGCGCCCCGGCGGCTTCATGGACACTTTCGAAGGCGCGCGCCTCCCCTTCATTTTCGCGAATAGCGGCGGCACCCACGGCGACGTCGAGACGCTGCTCCACGAAACCGGTCACGCGCTTCACGCGCTGGCCGCGCGCGGCCGAGAACCGGGCTCCTACCGGTCGTCGCCGCTCGAGTTCGCGGAAGTGGCCTCGATGGGAATGGAGGCGATGTGCATGGAGCATCTCGCCGAGGAGTATCCGGCCGAGCAGGTGCGCGCAGCGCGTCTGCGTTCGCTCGAAGGCATGGCGGGAACGCTGCCCTGGGTTGCCACCGTGGACGGATTCCAGCAGCGGCTCTACGCCGAACCTTGCCTGGGGCGCGAGGCGCGCCGTCGCGCATGGGTGGAGATCCGCGCGCGTTTTTCCTCCGGCCTCGATTGGAGCGGTTTGGAGGAGGAGCGCGCGCGGGAATGGCACCGGCAGCTTCACATCTTCGAAGTTCCCTTCTACTACATCGAATACGCGATCGCTCAAATCGGCGCGATGCAGTTGTGGCTGCGCTATCGGCGCGATCCGCAGGAAGCGGTCCTCCGCTATCGGGAAGGATTGGCCTTGGGCGGTTCGCGGCCGCTGCCGGAGTTGTTCGAAGCGGCGGGTCTGCGCTTCGACCCACGCGGCGAGACGCTGCCCGAGTTGATGGCCGAATTGGAGACTGCCTGGCGCGCGGAAGCGCAGAGCGTCTGAAGCGGCGATGGCCGCGACCTGGGTGATCGGAGACGTCCACGGCTGCGCGGAGGAGGTCACCGAGTGGCTGCGCATGGCACCCTTGTTCTTGCGCGGCGCAGGCGCGGTGGGCGGGCGAGAGTGGATCGTGGTGCACGGCTCGCTGATCCCCGGAACCCCGCCGGAAGACACTCCAGAAGCCGTTCTGACCGGCTGGCACTTGCTCGGGGAGGGCGTGGACGCGCCTCCGTGGGTGGGTGAGTGGCGCGGGCCTGAACTGGCGGTGTTCGGACACCGCCGCTCCGCGAGCGGTCCGCATCGGGATGCGCATGGCGCACTGCTCGCCTTCGGTCTCGACACCGGCTGCGTCTACGGCGGGAAGCTCACTGCGCTGCGCTTGGAGGACGGCGCCGTGCGCAGTGTCCCAGCGCGCAGATCTTGGGTCTGAGCCGTCAGCGCTCGAGCCGGAAACGCAGCGGCACGCGCAGCGCGCCCGCCACGGCCACGCCGTTCTCGGTAGCTGGTGACAATTTCCACGCACGCGCGGCGTCGAGCGCCGCCTCGTCGAGCAGGCTGTGTCCGCTCGACTCGACGACTTGAGCCGTGATCACGGACCCATCGATGCCGACCTGCAGAATCAGAGTCGCGACCCCTTCGAGGCCGCGACGACGCGCGAGCATGGGATACTCCGGCGCAGGGCAGGTGGCGGCTTCCACGCGCGGAGCGACGCGGATTGCGACGACCGCCGCCGGTGCCGGCGGTTCCGACTCCGCTGGCGCCGGAGCCGCCTCGGCTGCGGGCAGCAAGTCACGCCGCGGTTCGGCGCGCGCGCTCAACTCGAAACGCGTGATGATGGGCTCGGTTGAATCCCACCAGCAGTCCGAATGGATGAAGCTTTGCGCATCGAGCAGCGGGAGTTCATGAACTTCAGGTGCTTCGACCGGAGGCGCCGGCAGCGGCGAGAGATCGCGGGACACCTCGATGATGCGCCGCGTATCGGGCACGGCGCCCGCGATCTGAATCACCGGCGGCTCGAGGCTGCCTGCTCCGCGCGCGTTCCATCCCAACGCTCCCGCCAGCGCCGCTACGGCCACGGCGTGCGCGGCCATCGAACTGAACAAGGGACCGCGCAAGCGGGCTGCCGGGTGCGTCCCAGTCATCAGAATGTGAAGTCTACCGCCAGGATCAAGTTCCGCCCGGGTTGGTTGATCCCTGATCCGTGTACGCGGTAGTCGACGTCGCCGAGGTTCTCGACTGCGGCGATCAAGCGTACGTTCTCACGCAACTCCATCCCGGCACTCACGCCGAACACGGTGTAGCCCGGAGTGCCGCCTGGCGGAATGCGTTGCGTATCGGTCGTGTCTCGCAGCGAGAGTTGATCTTGATCATTCACCGCCCAGAACCAGCCCTCGATCCAACGGCGCGCGTCATGGCTCTGCCAACGCAACCCTCCGTAGGCCTGCAGCGGCGCGAGGCGGCTCGCGGGTTCCCGCACGATCTCGCCGGCGGGCAGCCGGACGTCGTCGATCTCGCCGTCCATCCAGGTGCCGTGCAGAAAAGCGGTCCATTGCGGCACGATCGTCCACGCGCCGGACAACTCGACGCCTTGAATCCAACCGTCGCCGGCGTTCGACTTGCGCACTTCCGGAACGCCGCCGATCGAAGTTCCGGTGGGGGAGCGCACGATCATGTCGTCGACCAGGGTGTGGTAGATGGATGCCTGCCACGCCAGCGCTCCGGTTTCACCTTTCGTTCCCACTTCGAACTGCAGGAAGTTTTCTGGATCGAGATCGGGCGAAGGCGTTTCGACCACGCTGGTCGAATCGAAGGCGGTGAGATCGGAGAGGTTGGGCGCGCGGAAGCCTTGCGACACGCCGGCGTACACCGCCGCGTCTGCGCCAAGCGGAGCGGTCGCGCGCAGACTCCCCGTGGCCGCGAACCAGTCGTCGTCGACGCCGATCACCGACGGACCACCCGGGTCCGGATTGGCTACGCGATTGCTCTCGAGGCTGAACCAGGAGAGTCGCACGCCGGGCACCAGCGTGAAAGCCTCATAGACGATCTCGTCTTGCGCGTAGGCGGCGAGGTCGGTGGCGCTGGAATCGTCGCCGATCGGGCCTTGCACGGACGATCCGGTGAATGCGCCAGCCGTGAAATCGTGACGAAATGAATCCGCAGTCTGCAAATGGCTCTCGACGCCCCATGACCAGTGTCCGCTGGCGGTTTCCTCGCTGGTGAAGCGCGCGGACGCGCCAAGATCCTCCAACTCGAAGCCCTGCAGATCACGGCGGTCCCCGCTGCGCAGTCGATCCTGCGTTTCAGCGTGCCGCTGCCATGAAAGTGTGAAGCTGCCTTGATCGGCGAGGCCGCCGCGTTCCTCCCAGGCGACGCGCCCATAGACCAGATCGTGCGTCTGATCGAGGTCACGCTGAAGATCTGAGCCGGCGCTGGTCCCCGCGAACGGAACCGCGAAGATCGTGGTGTGGGTGCGAGGCACGTCGATCTGTCGCACGGTTTGCGCCGCCACCGTCAGCACCAGATTGGGCGCGAGCAGGGTGTCCAAGCGCAGATCGGCGTTGGCTTCGTCGTAACCGGTCTCTGGGAGCTCGCCGGAGCCCGCTTCGAGATCTCCGAAGTCGGAAACAGTCAGGCCGCCGCGCACGCCCCAGCGCCCGTCTTGGGCAACGCTGGCCTCGGTGCGCGTGGTCGCAGAGTTTTCGGCGGAGGCAAGCCGCGTGAAGATTCTGCCGCCGAATTGACTGCCGCCGCCTGGAGCGCCGAGATCGGCAGACCTGCCCACCGCGTTCACGGTGCCGCCAATCGCGTCCGATCCGTAGAGAACGCTCGATGGTCCGCGTACCAACTCCAGCCGCTCTACCGTGAAAGCGTCCACGGTCGACCAATACTGGTTGGGGCCTTCGCGCATGGCCGCATGGTTCAAGCGGATCCCGTCCACGAGCAGCATGGTTCTGAAGCCCGTGAAGCCACGCAGGAAGGGCGAGGACTGGCCGTGAGCCGTCTTCTGCAGCATCACCGACGGGAGACCGCGCAAGGCGTCCATCAGCGAACGAGGAATTCCTTGGAGATCCTGCGCAGGGAGGACCTCCGCCGACCACGGCGCCTCAAGCTCGTCCTGCGCACGCGCTGAGGCGGTGACCAAAATCTCCGGAGCCGTGGGAGGCTCCTGGAGACCAGCGAGGCAGCATGCGAGCAGCAACACGATGCTGCTCAACGCATCCGCACCCTCGCGGTTCGTAGAATTCGGGCTCATGGCCAAGCCCGCGCCTAGTTTGATGGACAAGATCGTGTCGCTGTGCAAGCGGCGTGGGTTCGTCTTCCCCGCATCCGAGATCTATGGCGGCCAAGGCAGCACCTACGACTGGGGTCCGCTCGGCGTGGAACTCAAGCGCCGCGTCAAGGAGGCGTGGTGGGAGTCCTTGGTGTACGCCCGGCGCGACGTCGTCGGGCTCGATTCCGCGATCATCCAGAGCCCGCGCGTGTGGGAGGCCTCGGGTCACGTCGGCGGCTTCAGCGACCCGCTGATCGACAACAAGACCTCCAAGCAGCGCTACCGCGCCGACCACCTTGTCGAGGAGCACGCCGCCGGCCTGCGCAAAGCCGGCAAGGACGCGGACGCGGACGCCCTGCTCGCGCGACTGCCGGCGGCGCTCGGAGACAACGCCGCCTTGCACGCGCTGATTCTCTCGGCCGACATCAAGGATCCGAAGTCCGGCACCGCCGACTGGACCGAAGTGCGGCGCTTCGACCTGATGTTCAAGACCCACGTCGGCCCGGTCGAAGACACCGCCAGCGTGGCCTATCTGCGACCCGAGACTGCGCAGGGCATCTTCATCAACTTCAACAACGTCGTCAACGCGGCGCGCACCAAGTTGCCCTTCGGCATCGCCCAGGTCGGCAAGTCGTTTCGCAACGAGATCACGCCAGGCAACTTCGTGTTCCGGACGCGCGAGTTCGAACAGATGGAGATGGAATGGTTCTGCCGACCGGCCGAGGCTGGCGAGTGGTACGCCTTTTGGAAGAAGGAACGATTCCAGTGGTATCTCGACCTCGGCATTCGCGCCGAGCGCTTGCGCATGCGCGAGCACGCGCCGGATGAGCTCGCTCACTACGCCGACGGCTGCGCCGACGTCGAGTACGAGTTCCCCTTCGGTTGGTCCGAGTTGGAAGGCGTCGCAAACCGCACCGATTACGATCTCAAGAAGCACGCCGAGCACAGCGGCGAACGGCTGGCTTGGTACGACCAACAGGCGAATGAGCACATCGTGCCCTACGTCATCGAGCCGGCCGCGGGTTGCGATCGCACCGCGATGACCTTCCTGGTGGACGCCTACGACGAAGAGCCGGACGAGAAGGAGCCGCGCGTGGTGCTGCGCTTCCATCCGCGCATCGCGCCGGTCACGGTGGCGGTGTTCCCGCTGGTGAAGAAGGAGGGAATGCCGGAGAAGGCCGCCGAGATCGAACGAGGGCTGCGGCGGCGCTTTCGCACCATGATCGAGGAGAATCAGTCGATCGGGCGGCGGTATCGCCGTCAGGACGAGATCGGCACGCCGTTCTGCGTGACCGTGGACGGCGACACGCTGCAGGACGACACCGTCACGCTGCGCGAGCGTGACACGATGACGCAGGAGCGGATCGCGGTGAGCGATCTTCCTGCGGCGCTCGACGCACGCATCGCGGCGTGGAAGCGTCCCCAGACCGCCGGAGTGGCTTGACCGGAGACCCGTGCGTCTCGAACTGAACGGCACCTCGATCGCGTCCGGAGTCGGCGTCGGCCGCGCGGTCTTGGTGCGCGCGCCAGCCGGCAGTCATCAGCCGCAGCGATTGGTCCAGGCCGGGGAGGAAGCCGCCGCGCTGCAGTTGTTCGAGACAGCGCACGCCAAGGCTCTGCTCCGCTTGGCGGAAGTGCAAGCGGCGACGGCCAAGCAACTCGGCCTCCAGGATGCCGCGATCTACGCCGCTCAAGCCGCGGTGCTGCGCGATCCGGTCGCGATGCGCGACATCCGCCGCATGATTCTCGAGGAACGATTTGCGCCGGAGTCGGCGATCCAGGCCTTGCTCGACCGGCTGGTCAAGGTGTTCGAAGGGCTGGAAGGCGGCGATCTCAAGAATTGGGCTGCGGATCTCCGTGATCCGTGGACCGAGGTGCTGCGCGAACTCGGCGAGGGCGAAGAGGATTACGCGATCAAGACCGTCGGCTCCGGCGACATCGTGCTGATCGCCGAGGAACTCACGCCGTCAGTGCTCATGCGTTTTCCGCGCGAGCGCCTCGCGGGAATCGCGTGCGCGCGTGGCGGCCGCTTCAGCCACGGCGCGGTGGTGGCGCGTTCGATGGGTTTGCCGACTGTGAGCGGGATCGAGCGCATCGCCGAGCGCGTGCGAGAGGGAGAGAGTTGCGTCGTCTATGGCGACGAAGGGCGCTTGAGCGTCGGCAGTGAGCCGCGCGAGATCGAACTCGCGTTGCGGCGCGCCACCGAACGGCGACAGCTGCGGGAGAGCCTTGCGGGCAGCGCGACCCAGCCTGCGCGCACGGCAGATGGAACCGAGTTGCGCATCCAAGCCAACATCGAGTCACCCCGCGATCTGGAACTCTTCGACCTCGCCAGCGTCGATGGCGTCGGTCTGTTCCGCACCGAATTTGCGTACATGGAACGGCCCTCGTTCCCCGGTGTCGAAGAGCAAACCAAACTCTACGCCGCGGTGCTCGAACGGCTCGAGGGCCGCGAGGTCACTTTCCGCACGCTCGACGTCGGCGCGGACAAACAGTTGCGCTATCTGCAGTTGCCGAAGGAGAACAATCCGGCGCTCGGCATGCGCGGGCTGCGCCTCGGCTTGGCGTGGCAAGACATCTTGCTGATGCAGTTCCAATCCCTCGCCGCCGCGGCGCCGAGCGGTGCCGCGCGCGTGATGTTGCCAATGGTCTCCACCCTCGAAGAGTTTCGCGCGGCACGAAGCCTCTACGAGGCTTTGCCCGCGCCGCCGTCCGGGCGGCCGCCGCTCGGCGCGATGATCGAGGTGCCGTCCGCCGTCATGAGCCTGCGTGACATTCTGCGGGAAGCGGAGTTCGTCTCGGTGGGCACCAACGACCTCACCCAATATCTGTTCGCGGTCGACCGCGACAATCCCTGGGTATCTTCGCTCTACCAGCCTTATCATCCGGCGCACTTGCGCATGTTGCGCGGCATTGCGCGCGTCTGTCGGAGCGCCGGACGTCCGGCGGCGGTCTGCGGCGAACTCGCAGGACAGCCGGCCGGCGCCCTGTTCTTGGTCGGCGCGGGCTTCCGCAATCTGTCCATGGCGGCGACCTTCGTACCCGAAATCAAGGCGCTGCTGCGCGCATCCGACAAGGGAGAGCTCGAAGCCGCCGCCTTTCAGGCGCTGCGCTGCCAAACCGCGCAAGAGGCCTTCGAGGTCCTCGAAGCGGTGGCGGAAGGGGCTTGGGAGCGCGTCGTCCGCTCGCATGGCTAGCGAGGACCGCCACCTCTTCCCCGCGAACACCTACGATTGATCCATGTGGTCCGATGGACCATACTGAACTTGTCTCCCTCGACGCGCTGCGCGCGTTGAGTCCCCCCAGTTCCGCTTCGCCCGCTTCGGCGTACCGGCATGACCAAAGGCAAACCTAAACCGGGTCCGGCACCGCAGCCGCACCGTAAGGGCCCTTGGTCGCACCGTGAGCACGAACTGATCAAGCAGCAGTACGGGAAGATTTCCGATCAGGCGCTCGCGCGTCGCCTGAATCGTCCGCTCGCGAGCCTGCGCACTCGCTTGGTGCGCATCTTCGATGGCAAGCCGCGGCGCTCCGGACCTTGGCAGCCTTCCGAGCTCGAGGAACTGAAGGATTTGCTCGGCCGCGCTGAGATCCAAGTCGTGGCGCGGCGATTGTGCCGCGCGCAGAGCGACATCGAGAATCGGATCGAATTGCTGCGCGGCAGCGTGAAGGCGCATCCGTGGACCTCGGATGAGAAGCAGCAGCTCAAGCGCGATTATGGTTCGCGCACCGATCGTGTTCTGTCCTTGATCCTCGCGCAGCCCGCACACGCGATCGCCGCGATGGCCGAAGAATTGTGCTTGTCCAAGGACAAGACTTTTTTGCATCGCGCCGAGGGCGTGCGCCACGTGAGCATGCCGCGGTGGTCCGAAGCCGAGATCGAGCGGCTACGCGAGCTCTATCCGACCAACCGGAACGAGGAGATCGCGCACATTTTGAATCGTTCCACCAAGAGCGTGGTCTCCAAGGCGCACGACCTCGAACTGAAAAAATCGAAGGAACGGCTGCGCGAAATGGGACAGGAGAACGTCCGGCTGCGCCACGAGCGAGAGCGGGGCGAGTCCGGCGACGGCGGCGGCGGAGCCGAAGCCGAGGCCGAAGCCGAGGCCGGGTAGGCGATCGCCATGCAGACCCGTCTCGTCGCGCTGCGCCGTCGACCGGAGGGAATTGTGTTCGGCTGGGAGCCGGACGGTGAGCGCTTGGTCGGGGCACGGGAGCTGCGCCTCGCCTGTCCTTGCGCGCACTGCGTTCACGAGTTGACCGGACGCCGCATCCTCGACCCCGCCAGCGTTCCTGAGGCCGTCAGCGTGCGGGACATGCAACCGACCGGCCATTACGGCTACCGGATCCTCTTCGACGACGGTCACGACTCCGGCATCTACACGCTCGAGCTCCTCGCCGGGCTGGGGCAGTCGGCAGAGACCGGCGGCTTATGAGCCCGCTCGAACGACTTCTGCTCGCACCCTGGGGCCTCATGCCCGCGATGGCGATCACTTTCGTACACGGCTGGACGCTTTGGTTCGTCCTTGGCCGTAATTTCAGCCGAACGGTCTTCATGACGGTGGCATCCCGTGCCGTAGTAGGAGGGGGTGCTTGGTGGCTGACCGCCAGCGGTGCGCTCGGTCGACAGAATCTCTCCTGGCAGGCCGGGACGGGGGACTGGCTTGCGGCCGGCGCGACCGCCTGGTTGCTCTGTTGGGCCCTCGACGCAGCAGTGGTGGGACGAATCATGCGCAGAATGCAGCCCGGATGGAGCTGGAAGGCCTACGACCTAGCGGTGCTCGGTCTGGCCCAGGCCGCTTATCTGGCAGGAGGATGGTTCCTATCGGCCTGAACCCCTGGCAGGACCGCGGCGCCGGAGAATCCTTGACCGCCAAGGAATGCCTGCGCGTCGTGCTCGGCATGCTCGCCATTGCGCTGCTCGGCGTGTGGACGCGGCTTGAGATTCCAGAATCGGTTTTCGATTCTGAACCTGCCGCATTCCTGCGGCTGGCGCAAATCGCTGATCCCGCGCTGCAGGACGGCTTGCCGCCGCTTGCGCGCATACCGCTGCCCGAAGCGGCGGGTGAGGCGATGGTGCATTCCGGCGGCCTCGGCGCGCTGACCGCGCATACCTTGGTCGGCGTGCTCGGAGGCTTCCTCGGAGGTCTCGCGCTCTGGGGTTTCTTGCGCTTCGCTTGCGGCAAACCGCTGCCTGCATTTGCGGCGACGGTGATCGTG
>JAQBVK010000041.1 GCA_027623585.1 Planctomycetota bacterium | reverse complement strand
GCCGCTGCCGCGCTCGGCGGGGACGCGGCGGCCTGCGTCGCGATCGAGGACTCCCCCACGGGCTCGCGCGCCGCGCGGGCTTCCGGCGCCTACGTGATCGGCGTGCCGTGTCCGAGCCACCCGACTCCGCCGGCAGAACTCGACGCGGCCGATTGCATCATGCCTTCGCTGCACGCGGTGCTCGCCGCGCTCGCGGCGCCGGCCTGAGCGCAAGCTTCGCGACGTCCTCGAAACGCTCCACGTAGAGGAATCGCATGCCGCGCGTCCACGCCGGATCCATTTCCGTGACGTCGCTGCGATTCTCCGCCGGAAGGATCACGGTGCGCACGCCTTGGCGCTTGGCACCGAGTACTTTTTCGCGGATCCCGCCCACCGGCAACACTTCACCGGTCAAGCTGATCTCTCCGGTCATCGCAGTGCGCGGCGGCATCACGCGGCCGGTGAGCCGCGAGAGCATCGCGATCGCGACCGTGATGCCGGCGCTCGGCCCGTCCTTCGGCACCGCTCCGGCCGGGAAGTGCACGTGCAGATCGGTTTTGTCGAGCGCGGCGCAGTCGAGTCCGTGATCGGCGCACACCGCACGCAAGTACGCGTGCGCGATGCGGGTGGATTCACTCATCACGTCGCCCAAACTGCCGGTGGCTTGGACTTTGCCCTGTCCAGGGAAGGACACGCACTCGATCTCGAGCACGTCGCCGCCATAGGGCGTGTAGGCGAGCCCGAGCGCGACGCCGACGCCCGGCTTGAGGCGCACTTCTTCGTCAGGCACCTTGATCGGCCCGAGGTACTTCACCAAGTCCTTGGGCTGCAGCACGGGAGCCGGACGCTTGCGCCGCGCGAGCTCGAGCGCGCGCTTGCGGCACAGCGAGGCGATCGCCTTGTCGAGGCCGCGCACGCCGGCCTCGCGGGTCCATCCGCGAATCAGCGCGCGCACCGTCGCCGGCGGAAGTTTGAGGCGTGAGGCTTCGAGCCCGTGCTCCTTAGTCTGGCGCGGCAAGAGGTGACGCTGCGCGATGCGCAATTTCTCCTCCTCGATGTAACCGGGCAATTCGATCACCTCCATGCGGTCGCGCAGCGGTCCCGGAATGGAGGACAACACGTTCGCCGTCGCCACGAACATCACGCGCGATAGATCGAAGGGAATGTCGAGGTAGAGGTCGAGGAAGGAGTGGTTTTGCGCCGGGTCGAGCACTTCGAGCAGCGCACTCGAAGGATCGCCGCGATAATCATTCCCCAATTTGTCCACCTCGTCGAGCACGATCACCGGGTTGTTGGTGCCCGCGCGCTTGATCATCTGCAGGATGCGTCCCGGCATCGCGCCGATGTAGGTGCGGCGGTGGCCCTTGATCTCGGCCTCGTCACGCATGCCTCCGAGCGACATGCGCTCCAACTTGCGGCCCATGCTCTCCGCCAGCGCCATCGCCAGCGAGGTCTTGCCCACGCCTGGCGGACCGCTGAAGCAAAGGATGGCGCCGCGGTGCTGCGGCCGCAGCTTGCGAACGCCGAGGAATTCGAGGATGCGTTCCTTCGCTTCTTTGAGGCCGAAGTGATCGCGGTCGAGGGTGCGTTCGGCGCGTTCCAGATCGATGCGGTCCTCGCTCGCGGTGCTCCACGGCAGGCCCACCAGCCAATCCAGATATCCGCGCACCACCGAGTACTCCGGCGAGGCCTGTGGAATCATCCCCAAGCGCTCGACCTCGTCACGCACGCGGCGCTCGACCTCGGCCGGCCACACGCCCTCTTCGAGTTTCTTCAAGAAATTCTCGCGATCCTGCTCCTGCGGCTCCTTCTCCTCGCCGAGTTCCCGACGGATTACCTTGATCTGCTCGCGCAGGAAATACTCCTTCTGCTGCTTCTCGACGCGGGAACGAATTTCGGCCTGGATGCGGTCGCCCAACTCCAAGCTGACCAACTCGCGCGTGAGGTATTCGTCCACGGAACGCAGACGGTCGCGCACGTGGAACTGCTCGAGTACCGCGCGCTTCTCAGTCGGACTCTTGATCAGGTAGGCGGCGCAGAAATCGGCGAGATGGCCGGCCGCCTCGATGTTCAACGCGGCGAGACTGAATCCTTCGCCGAGGCCCGGATTGTGCGCGGCGACCTTCTGCGCCAGGGCCAGCACGTTCCGCACCAAAGCCTCGGACTCTTGATCGCCTGGATAGACCTCTTGCGGATACTCGACGTGAATTACGGGCACCTTGGTGAGGCGCGCAAACTTGGTGACCTGGAAGCGTTTGAGGCCGCGGCAGATGTAGTTCGACGCGCCGTCAGGTAGGCGGATCCGCTTGTGCACCTCGGCGAGTACGCCGATGCGCGAAAATTGATCCTCGCGGGTCGGCATCGCGGGTCCATCCGCGCCGGGCGCCGGCAACAAGCCGACCATCTTCCCTTGCGCCAAGGCCTTCTCCATGATGTCGGTTTCGGGGCCTTCCTCGACGTGCACCGGCATGATCAAACTCGGAAACGGCACCGAACGGCGCAGCGGAAAAGCCACCAAGACCTGCGGCGGCGGCTCGGTGCGGGGCGCCGGCAGCGAACGCGCGGCCTCCTCGACTTCCTCGGCTGCGTCGGCGATGTCCAACTCGGACTCACCGGGCGGGAGGATCTCGATCTTGCGGTCGTCGTCGTCTTCCTGCGTCATGTCTGAGTGGTTTGCAGCACCGTGTGGCCTTCACTGCGCGCGACCGCGGCCGCTGCGCAGGTGTCCGACCACACGTTGACGACGGTGCGCAACATGTCGAGCGGGCGATCGATCGCGAGCAGCAGGATTGCGCCTTCGACCGGCAGGCCGAGGCCGGAGAGGATCGCGGTCATCATCACCAGGCCCGCCGACGGAATGCCGGCGGCGCCGATCGAGGCCATTAACGCCGCCACGACCACGTAGATCTGGTCGGCGTAGCCGAGCTCGAAGCCGCCCGCCGACGCGTAAAATTGGGATAGAAAAATCACGCCGACGCATTCGTAGAGCGCGGTGCCGTCCATGTTGACGGTGGCGCCGAGTGGCAGCGTGAAGGAGGAGATCTTGTTCGGCACGCCGCCGCGCTTCTCCACCGTCTCCAGCGTGACCGGCAGCGTCACCGAAGACGAGGAGGTGCTGAACGCGGTCATCAAGGCTGGCGCCATCGCGCGGAACCAGGCCAACGGAGACACACGGCCGAGCACGCGCAACAGGATCGGCAGCACCACCATCGCGTGGAACAGCAGCGCGAAGGCCACGATCGCCATGTAGTAGAGCAGCGGCTTGAACGCGGACATGCCGGTCTCGCCGACCACCTTCACCATCAGTACGAACACGCCGTAAGGGATCAGCTGCAGCACCCACTCGGCGACGCGCATCATCAGCACGAAACCGGATTCGAACAGGCCGAGCATGCGGCCGCGGTGCGGCTCGTCGAGACGGCCGATGAAGAATCCGGCCACCAGCGCGAAGAAGATCACCTGCAAGAGCAGGCCGTTGTCGGAGAAGGCCCCGAACACGTTCTGCGGCACCATCCGCTCGATGATGTCGGCGAAGGAGCGCCCGGCGGCACCCTCGTAGTTGTCCGGGATCGCCAGCGGCAGATTCGCGCCGACGCCCGGCTGCGTGAGATTGATCACCACCAGTCCGGTGATGATCGCCAGAAGCGAGGTCAGGATGTACCAGCCGAAGGTCTTCGCGCCGAGGCGGCCGAACTCGCGGCCGCCTGAGAGACCCGCCACACCGCTCACGATGCTGGTCAGAATCAGCGGCACGATCAGCATGCGCAGCAGATTCATGAACACGTTCGCGCCGAGGCGGAACGGAGCCAGCCAGTTGTCCCGCGCGCACCCGGCTTGCAGGCGCTCGATGCCGTCGGCGCCGGTATCGAAGGCGCCGGGCACAAACTGCTGCAAGACCAAGCCGCCGGCCGCGCCGAGCAGCAGGCCGAGCAGGATCTTGGAGTGCGCCTTCACCCCGTCATCGTAAAGGCGCGGCGGAGCCTTAGATCTCGACGCCGAACACGCCTTTGAGGCCGAAGCCAAACGCCATGGACACCAAGACGAACCAGATCATGATCGAGATCTCGCCGCCGTCCAGGAAGCCGAGCGGCTTCGGTGGATAGACCACGCGGATCGCGCGCAGGAAGGAATCGCCGGGTAGTGCCGGCTCGCCGAACCACACGATCGGATCTTGCGCGGCAGCAAAGCGCGAGAGCGGCTCTGAGGTGCGCATCACGGCCAAGCGGCGTCCGCGCTCGGCGACGTCGAAGCCCTTCGTGACGGTCAAGCCTTGGTGCACCAGTCCGAGTTCATGCCGCCCGGCGACATCGGCGCGCAACTCCAGATGAATCAGCGGCTCCTTCGCGTCCGCGAGGTTCACGCGCCGCCCCAGCGACACTCCCGCCGGAGCGGTGAACTCGACCTGCGTCGGATCGGTGCCGGCGGCGAGTTCCACGGTCACCAACTGTTTCGATCCCACCGGCAGCGGATCGTAGGCGTACAGCGCGTTGAGTTGGAACCACACGATCATGAACGGCGCGGCGAGCACCACCATCGGGATCAAGTTCAGCCCGATGTAAGCGAAGTTCCAGGCCAGGGTCAGGCCGGTGGACTTCAAAACCATGCCCAGGTCGTCCTGGAACAAACGGATCGCGAGCAAGTTGAACTTGATGCGATCCTTCACCATCACGATGCCGCCCTGCCAGGAAACGTGCGGGAAGGCCAAGATGAACAGCACGCCGACGCCGGCGCTGACCAGCGTGACCATCATGAAAGGGCCCATCCAGCCGAGCGCGAGGTCGAGGCCGTCGAAGACCGCGTTCACCGCGGCCGGGAACAGCGCCCCGACCGCAACCAGCGCGGCACAAATCGACACGACGACCAGGGTTCCTTTCACGGCTGATCAGGAGATGTAGCCGAGACCCTTCAGCGATTCGGCGATGGCATCGTCGCTGGAGCCGGCGGATTCGATCTGTTTGAGTTCCTTCTCGAGCACGTACTCGACGAACTCCTCGACCGATGCGTAGCCGGCGATCTCCGCGCATTTCTTGCAGCGGTCGATCACCTGCTTGTTGATCTTGAGTTTGTTGCCTCCGAACATGACGAATTCCTCTTGGGGGTCTAGTAGAGCGGACGGCCGTCGAGCCCTTCAGGGGGGGCGACGCCGAAGCGTGAGTAGAGCGTGGCGGTCAGATCCTCGAGCGCGGGATCTTTGGCCAGAGTCACCTTGCGCCGCACGATCAGCGTGCCGCGCACGAGTTCGGGATCCATCAAATGAGATCCCGACCAACGCGAGTCGTTGTCCACGATGCAGACGCCGCGCTGCCAGTCGCCGGTGACGCCGCCGATCGCGCACTCGTCGCTGGCGCCGTAGCCGACGTTGAAGCCGAGTTGCAGGTCCGGCGCGAACTTGAGTTGATCGCCGCTGAACACTTCGCTCGCCGTGGCGAGCGCGGTGAACACGGTGCTGCCGTCTTCGTCGCGCAGTTGGCTCAACTTCGCGCGCAGCTCTTCGAGGAGCGCGGGCGCGTCGGCGTCGGTGACGATGCCTTCGGCCTCGCGTCCGACGCGGTTCAGAATGATGCCGTTGAAGCCGATCGCGTAGGCGCGGGTCTTGGCCCAGTCGACCGGTCCGGAGCCTGGAATCGGGTCGCCGTGACGGTCCACGCTCAAGGCGAGCATCTGCGTGTCGGTGACGCCGTCTTTGAGGACCAGGTAGCCCTCTTGCACCAGCCAGTCGTTGACGTGCATCTTGCGGCGGAACGGCGCGAAGCCGTGGTCGCTCATCACCATCAGGTCGATCGGCTCGCCGCCGGCGGCTTCGATCGCGTCCAACTCCGCGACCAGTTCCCCGAGCATCGTGTCCACCTGGCGATAGACGCGATCGATCTGCTCCGCGTACGGAACGCCGTCGAACTCACCGGGTTCTTCTTGATGCGGATGGGCAGGATCGGCGGCGTGCCACAGCATGTGGCAGCGCATGTCGAGCGATCCGACGTAGAAAAACAGCATCCCGCCGGTGGCGCTCCATTGATCGAGCGCGTAGTCGAGCATGCGGCCGCGCTCTTCGAGCACGGTGTCGGACTGCTCGACGAAGCCGGCGGTGTCGAGCAGGCCGGCCTTGTAGGACTTGTAGGCGTCCGGGAAGCCCTGCGTGTAATAGGGACCGATTGCCGTCGCGAGCTCGGCGGCCGCCGAGTCCGGCGTGCTGATCGGCGTGGCCGGATTGAAGGGGTCGATCTGCACCGGCGCGCCATAGACCTCGAAGGGATCGTCGGCGAGGAAGCGGAAACGCGTGTAGCCGCTCACCACCATCATTTCACCCCACATCATGCCGAACTCGATCGGCATCCAGTCGGTCCAACCGCCGAGGCCGGCCACGCCCCAGGCGTCGCCGATCTTCACCGCGAGTTGCGGCTCCGCACCGGTGCGGTCTACGAAGAAGGTCACCTCTTCGGTCACTTCGTGCGCGCGCGTGATTTCGCCCGTGAGCCGGTTGGCCTCGCTGAAGTCACCCTTCTCGATCGCGGCGTCGAGTTTTTTCTCAAGACCCGAGACGTTGCGCAGCGTGTCGTCGGGGCCGTTGATCTTGTCGAACACCTTCCACAGGCGCTCGTTTGAGCGGATCACGCTGACCCGCTTCTTGTAGTAGGACTCGCCGCTTTGCGCGGAAGTGGTTTCCGACCACAAGTAGGATTTGCCGCTCGCGGCGCCCACCAGATCGGGCGTGCCCATGTCCGGGAAGGTCACCGCCTTGGTCGGCGCGGGCGGGAAGTTCGCCGGCATGCGGTGCACGTACGTGGCGATGCCCGCCTCGGACAGCACTTCCCAGAAGGCTGGGAAGGCTCGCGTCAGGCGCGTCTCGCCGCCGGTGACCGGCACCTTCCATCCGAACAACGGAATCTCGATCCCGACCGGGTCCGTCACTGACATCGAGCTCGCCACTCCGTAGTTGTGGCGATCGACGTGAATGAAATCGTAGAGTCCGTGCTTGCCAGGATTGGTGCCGCAGATGAAATTCGACCAAGCCACCGGCGATTGCGGCGGCCACGAGGTCTGCAGGCTGTGGAAGGTGCCGTTCTCGATCAGCTTCGCAAAATGGGGAAGCATGCCCAACTCTACGCGGCTCATCAGTTCCTCGGGGTCGAGGCCGTCCACGCCGAACACGACCACGCGTTTCTCGGTCTGAGGCTGCGTGGACTCCCCGCCGCAAGCGACGGCGAGCAGCAACAGCGCGGCCAAGGGAAGCAGGCGGCTCATGCGGCCTCCTCCTCGCGCGGTCCGAACAAGGATTGACCCTGCATGTACTTCGGTACCTTCACGCCGAAAGTCTGCAGCGCGGTCGGTCCCAGGTCCATCAAGTTCGGGCGCTCGGTGTTGATCGGCCGATCGCTGAAGAAGACGCCGGGCACCTCGCGCGGGTCGATGCAGTGGTCGCCGGACCACGACTTGGTGTTGTCGGAGAACATCTCGGCCGGGCAGGCGCCGGTCGCGCAATCCCAAGAGTTGCGGAAGCCGCGCACGTAGCCCACGAAGAGGTCGGGCGCCTCGAACACGTAGGGCCCCGTGAAGATCTTGGCGGCGTCGAAGACCTCGCGGAAAACTTTCTGATTCGTCTTCGGGTCAATCAACGCGCCGAGTTCGGAGACGATCTTGGCCTTGAGCTCCAACAGCTCGCGCCCCTCGGCGACGATCCCGCCGCGCTCACGCGCCTTGCGGTTGATGAAGATGCCCGTGAGACCGAGCGCAAAGGCTTTGGTCTTGCTCCAATCCACGTCGCGCAGCCAGTCGCGCGAGAGTTGTTTCCCGCTTTCGGGATCGACCGGCGCGTCGTCCTTGAGCACCAGATAGCCGTGATCACGCAGCCATGAGTTGAGGTTGAGGCCGCGCTTGAATTGGCAGAAGCCGTGGTCGCTGATCACCATCAGGCGATCGCGCTTCGGATCCAGCTGGGCGCGCACCTCACCGACCAAATGGTCGGCGAGCGCGTAGACCTCGGCAATCTTGTCCTTGCCCCACTCGGTGTCCTTGCCCGCGTTGGCCGGATGTTCCGGGTCGAGGTAGCGATGGAACATGTGTGAGACGCGATCGGTGGTGTCGAACACGCACACCACGGAACCCTTCTTGGTGGTCTGGAGGGCGTCGAAGAGTTGCTTGCGCCGTTCCTCGTAGATCAGCATCGAATAATCCCAGAAGGCGCGCTCATCAATCACGCGCTCGTTGAGTGCCCAGGTGTCTTCGGCCAGGCCGAGCGTGGCGAAGGGTCCGAGCTTCTTGGCAAGGTAGATCGAGTAGACCTTCGGGTGCGAGATCGGCATCGCCGGGTTGGCGGGGTCGATCTGGATTGGCGTCATGTAGAGACCGAACTCGGGCGCGGTTCCCATGCAATAAAAACGCACGATGCCGCTGACGTTTCCAATCACCGGCGCCGCCTTGTATTCGAGCGTGATCCAGTCGCTGTATTCCTTCACGCCGATCTCGAAGCTTTGCTGCTTGCCCTTCGCGCCGATGGTGATGCGAATGCGCTCGTTCTCCTTCAAGATCTCGATCTTCATCGGCAGGCGCATCACCGGCGAACCCTCCACCATCGGGTTCGGCGGTCCGACCAGCGAGCCGCGCACCGAGTTGCCGTCCCGGCCCACGAGATGGACTTCGCCGCCGGCGTCCGGGCCGGTCAGCGACTTGTCCGTGGTCCAGAAGCTGAAGGTGCCTTGAGTTCCGCGCAGATCCGGCACGCACATGCCCGCCAGACAGGCGCCGTGGAATTCCTCCGGCGGGAAAGTGATCGGCACGCGAATCACGTTCGAGAAGATCTTGCGGTCGCCGAGCAGCTTCCACCACGACTTGCCCTTGCGCAGCGAGCGCGGCGGCGGCGTACCGATCGGGATCCGGTACTTGCCGATCTTCAGGTGCTTCTCGGCGCCGCGAATGTCGGTGCTCGAGAGGATCGGCAGATAGGTGCAGGGATCGCGCGTGATGAAGTCGAAGATGTTGTGGCGCGACGCATCGGTGCCGGTGGCGAAGGAAGACCACGCGACCGGGCTCATCGAGGGATAGGAAGTCTCGAGCGGCGTGAAGCAGCCCTCGCCTGCCATCTCGCGCAGGTTCGGCATGCGGCCCTCGTCCATGAAGCGCTGCGCGAGCAGCGGATCCATGCCGTCGAAGCCGACGATCACGATGCGTTTGGTCTCGCCGCTGATGCGGCCCGCGCCGGTGGCAAAGCGCCACATCAGCTTGATCGGATAGACCAACAGGACGCCGAGCGCGAGGAACAGCGATCCGATCAGAACCAAGCCGCCGGACAGGAACGCGAAGCCGGCGCCGGGTCCGATGTAAGCCGAAGCGGACGGAGAGGTCCCGACCCAAGCCGCAAGGACGGCAAGGATGGTGACGAAGAACCGGGACCTCTGCCGCATCTGAGACTATTTTGGTGCGCCGCAGGGGCGCGCTCAAGCAACTTAGGCTTTTGCTCCGGCGGTCGCCGGGATGAAGCCGTTCTGCTCGAGATAGCCAAGAATTTGCGCCAGCGACTGCGCCTCGTCTTGCGACTCGGAGTTGATCAGCACTTCGGGATTCTCGGGAGCCTCGTAAGGATCCGAGATGCCGGTGAAGTTCTTGATCTCGCCGGAGATCGCTTTGGCGTAGAGACCCTTGACGTCGCGACGGGTCAGCTCTTCGATCGAGCACTCCGCGTAGACCTCGATGAAGTTGCGGCACATCGTGCGCACTTGATCGCGCACCGCCTTGTAGGGCGAGATCGCGGCGGTGATCGTGATCACGCCGTTGCGCGCCAGCAGTTTGGCGACGTAGCCGATGCGGCGAATGTTGGTGTCCCGGTCTTCCTTGGAGAAGCCGAGGCCTTTGGAAAGGTTCTCGCGCACTTCGTCACCGTCGAGCACTTCGACCTTGCAGCCGCGTTTGCGCAGCTCGGTCTCGATCAAACGGGAAAGAGTGGATTTTCCGGAGCCGGAGAGCCCGGTGAACCAGAGGACAGCGCCTTTTTGGTTGGTCATGGTGAGGGTATCTGAAAGGGTTCTAACGGAGTTTTCCTTCGAGGAACGGAACCTCGAGGACTTTGTCGTGGAGAATCGGACCGTGTCCGAAGTAACCGTCCTCGCCGAAGAGTTCGCCGTGGTCGGCGGTCACGATCACCCAAGTGTCCTTGGGCAGCATGTCCCACAGACGCGGGAACACCACTTGGTCGAGGTATTTCACAGTGCCGATCTGACGCTGGCGGCACCTCTCGATCATCGCCATGTCCATGAACTCGCCGGCTTCATCCGTGCTCACCAAGGAGCCCTTGGTGTCGATCTGCTCGTCGAGTTTCTTGAAGATGCCGTTGACGCCGCTGATGTGCGGCAGATCGTTCTTGTCCTCGCCCGGCAGGGCGAACGGATAGTGCGTCTCGCCGACGTTCATCAAGTAGAACTGCGGCACTGAGCCGTAGATGCCCTTCGAGTCGCGCTTCTTGTGCGCCTCGATCTCATCGAGCATCCCCATCATGTCGTTGTGCTTCGCCATCAACTTGAAACTGGTGAAGTCTTTATTGATGCCGGTGGCCGGATTCAACACCGGCAGCGAGACCAAGGCGTTGGTCTCGTAGCCCTTCTTCTTCATGTAAGTGGGCAGCCACAAGTGAGGAATCATCGCCTCGAAGCCGGCTTGTTCGACGCCGAGGCGATCCTTGAACTTGTAGAGGTCCTTCTTGTAGTACTCGGAGGCGTAGACCTTGGTCGGACTGGTGTGCGGCAGCAACCCGGTCAGCAGGTTGTAGTGGCTGGGCGCGGTCCACGACGCGTAGGTCCAACGCTTCTCGACGTTCTCGAGCCCGCCGCACAGCTTGGCGATGTTCTTCGGCTCCGCCGCCATGAACGAGTCATAGCGGCAGGAGTCGAGCGTGATGATCAGCAGGTGGTTGAGTTCCCGCTTCTTCCCAAAAATGCCGAACATGCTTCGCCTCTGATGAAGGGTTCTAGACGCCGACCTTGGACTGACCCGCGTAAGCGGCGATCAGGATGTCCGCGACTTCCGGGCGCGTGAACTCATCGGGCGGACGAATGCCGCTCGCGAGCATCTCGCGCACTTTGGTGCCGGACAGGAAGATCCGCTGCTCGGGCGTCGCCGGGCTCGACTTGGTCGTGGCCATGCTGCCGGACAGCTTGCACCAGAACGAGTGCTCGAAGCGCATCGTCTGAATGTTGAGATCGTTCGGCTTGAGACCGTCGAAGATCTGCTGGGCGTCGAAGGTGCCATAGTAGGAACCGGCGCCAGCGTGGTCGCGGCCGATGATGATGTGCGTGCAGCCGTAGTTCTGGCGGCAGATCGCGTGCAGCACCGCTTCGCGCGGGCCGCCGTAGCGCATCGCCTGCGGGTAGACCGCGAGCATGGTGCGATCCAGCGGGTAGTACTTCGACAGCAACGCGACGTAGCACTCCATGCGCACGTCGCTCGGCACGTCGTCGGACTTGGTGTCGCCCATCAACGGGTGCAGCAACAGGCCGTCGGTCTGCTCGAGCGCCACTTTGGTGAGGTACTCGTGCGCGCGGTGGATCGGGTTGCGGGTCTGGAAGGCCGAAATCGTCTTCCAACCTTTCTCCGCGAAAGCCGCGCGGGTCTGCGCCGGGGTCAGCCGACGCTCGTTGAACTTGTCGTACTGGGGCAAGTTCGCGACCTCGATCGGACCACCGAGGTAGCAGTCGCCGACCGAGTTCAGGTAGTCCCAAGCCGGATGCTTCTCGTCGCCCTTGAAGCACTCGGTGAGTTCCTTCTGCTTGTTCGGCTTCCAGTTCGACTCCAACTTCATGACGCCGAGGATGGTGCCGTCCTCGTGCTTGAGCGCGATTTCACTGCCGACCTTCCACTTCGATCCATCGTCGCCGGGCTTGGTGGCGAGCATCACCGGCAGCGGCCACAAAGTGCCGTTCGCGAGACGCATGTTCGAGACCACGCCCTCGTAATCGGCCTGGTTCATGAAGCCCATCAGCGGGCTCATCGCGCCGACCGCGATCATTTCCAGATCGCTGGCCTCACGCGAGTTGAGCGTGAATGCCGGGAGGCCTGCGGCCTTCTTGAGCAGGGCATCGCGCTGCGCGCCCTGGAGGAGACGATTGACGAGGGATCCGCCGTGGGGAGCAAACATGGTGTGATCGATCTGTGAAAGGTGAAGGTGAGGGACGGCCTAGAGGTAGCCGAGGTTCTTGAGTTTCTGGCGGACCGCCTGCAGTTCTTCCGGCGTGAAATCAGGGTCCGCCCCGGGCTTGACTTGCTTCGATTCGACCTCGGAAACGAGGTCGCGGATCACGTAAACGATGAAATCGGTCGGCGACGAGAAACCGGAGTTCTCAATCACCTGC
>JAQBVK010000040.1 GCA_027623585.1 Planctomycetota bacterium | reverse complement strand
CGCGATCTGTCCGTCCATCGGACCCTGATCGGCCGTAAGCGCGATCGCGGAGGGCAGAATCAGGGTGCAGGAAAAGCGCGCGAAGGAGCCGAAGCGGGTCGAGAGCGTGACCAGCGAACCCGCGGTCAATCCCGCCAGCACCATCATCATGAAGGAGCGATAGGCCGGGTTGAGTTCCGGCAGCATCGTGAGCACGCCGATGCTCCAAGCCGCCGCACTGCCGAGGATCGCCAAGGAGTGCAGTTGGAGATCAACCGTCGTCGGCTGTTGACGGCGGCGGTTGAAGCGCGCCTGCAGAATCAGGCGCAGGATGGCGCAAGCCCAGACCGCGCCAACCAGGCAGAGCAGGACGACGTTCGAGACCTGACCCCACAGGAACCAAGCCACCAGTGCGACGGTCAAGAAGTGCCCGACTGCTGCGCTGACTTCGTATCGATACAGCGCGCGCACGACGTCCGTGAACAAGCGAGCGGCGTAGCGCTTGCGCCCCAGTGCGGCCGCGGACGAGGCCGCGGACGGCTTCGGCCGAAGGAGGCGGAGGAAAGGGGACACGCGTCAATGCGGCCAGCTCCGGCGGGAGCAGGCAGGACTCCATCGGCGGGAACCGGGCCTCGGCTGGAGTCAGAAGAGGGCGCTAACCTGCCCGGATGCTCCCCCTTGCGCCCCGCTTCCTTGCCTTGGCGGCCTGTCTCGCCTGCGCCTCGCGACCTGGCCCTCTGGCCTCCGAGGCGGAGTGGGCCGCAGCGCCCCAGGATCCGTCCCGTCCGCCGGAGCTGACGCTGCCGCGCTACCCGGCGCTCTCACCCGATGGGGAGCGGGTGGCCTTCAGCCATCAGGGTGACGTTTGGGTGGCTTCGATCCGCGACGGACTCGCCGCGCGACTCACGGCTCACGACGCCTACGACGGGCGGCCGGCCTTCTCTCCCGACGGCGGCACGCTCGCCTTCCTCTCGACGCGTCACGGCAACACCGACGTCTTCGTGATGCCGGCGCAAGGCGGAATCGCGGAGCGTCTGACCTGGAACTCTGAAAGCGAATCCCTGCACGGCTGGATCGACGGCGAACGCCTGCTGATCGGCGCGCAGCGCGACCGTCGCTACTCACGGCGCGATCAAGGCGCGTGGGTGGTCCATCGTGATGGTCGCACGCCGGAAGTCCTCGGCGACTGGGCGATGAACCGTCCGACCCTCAGCGCCGACGGCCGCTGGCTGGTCTACGAACGTGGCCACGGCGATCCGCACCGGCGCGCCTACCGCGGCGCCGCGAACAGCGATCTCTGGATCGCGGACCTGCAGAGCGGCGAGCATCGTGAACTCACGAATTTTGACGGGAACGATCTGGAACCCATGCTCTCGCCCGACGGCGCGACGATCTGGTTCCTCTCCGACCGCGCTTGTGCGGGAAACGAAGGCGGTCGTGATCTGGGCTTGTGGACGATGGCGCGCAGCGGCGGCGCGGCGCGTCTCGTCTACCACCCAGGCGGGCGCAGCTTGCGCAATCCGAACGTGAGTGCGAGCGGCCGCGCGATCGTGGCGGAGCTCGACGCGGGATTCGTCATGATCGAGACCGCGACCGGTGCCGCGCGGCCCTTGCCGGTTTACGGGCCCTTCGATCCTTCGGTGCCGAACGAGATGGAAGTCACGGTCAGCAGCGCCGGCGGCGGGCTGGCGGTGTCGCCCGACGGTGAAAGCATCGCCTTCGAAGCGGACGGCGACGTCTACGTGCTGCGAAAACACGACGAAATCCGTCGCAGCGCGCGCGTTACCACGCACCCGGCGCCGGATTCCGAACCGGTGTGGGTGGACGAGGGCAAGGCGTTGCTGTTCGTCAGCGAACGCGACGGCAACGCGGAGGTCTATCGCGTGCGCCCTGCGCGTGAGGATGAAGCCTTCTGGAAGGCGACCGAGTTCATCGAGGAGCGCCTCACCCACACCGCCGCGGACGAATACAACCTCGGCCTCGCTCCTGACGGAAAAACCTTGGCATGGAACGTCGGGCTCGGACGCCTGGTGGTCGGCGACCCGACTACGCTGGCCGAACGCCGCACGATCACGGATTCATTCTCCGCGGCGGAGTACGACTGGTCGCCGGATTCACGCTGGCTCGCGTACGCGCAATCCGACGACGACTTCAACGACGAGATCTGGTTGGCGTTGGTGGACGTCGAAGGTCTCGACGCCAAGACGCCCGGTGTGAAGCCCTACAACCTGACGCGTCACCCCGACAACGACGGCAGTCCGCGTTGGTCGCCGGATGGACGGAAGATCGCGTTCACGTCGCGTCGTTTGATGCTCGACGAAACCGACATCTGGGTCGCGTGGTTGCGCGCCGAGGACGTGGACCGCACCGAGCAGGAGCGGCTCGAAGCGAAGGAGGCGGAGGAGAAGGCGGAGAAGGACAAGGCCAAGGAGAAGAAGTCCGAACCGAAGGTGCACCCTGCGGTCGGAACTTGGAAGGGCACCGTGACGGGGGCCGCTCCCGCGAGTGAAGCCGGTGTGCCGGCCACTCTGACCGTGAGCGCCGGTGAGGCCGATGCCTTGACCGCGACGCTCGACTCCGCCCTGCACACTGGAACTCTGGAAGCAGTCACTTGGGACAAGGAGAAGAAGGAATTGAGCGCGCGCTGGGGCAGTACCGATCCGGTGACCCTGACTCTTACCCTCGACGAGGACGGCAAGCTCAGCGGCGAGGCGTCGCACGGCGAAACGCGCTGGAAGTTCGCGCTCGAACGCGAGCAGGAGGCGCCGAAAGTGGATCCGATCGAGATCGATTGGGACGGCCTCACCCGGAGAGTGCAGCGGCTGACCCGCCGCGAAGGCAACGAGAGCGTGCTCGGCTGGAATGCCGACTCGGATCTCGTGTACTTCAACGCTTCCGTCGGCACTCAGCTCAATTCAGGCAGCGACGGCGAACGCGGCATGTTCTCCGTGAAGGCTTTCGACAGAGACGTCGAACGCGTCGAGGCGAATCCGGTGTCTTCCTTCACGCGCCATGAGAAAGAGATCTTCTATCTCAGCCGCGGCGCCGTGACCGGACGTTCGGGCAAGGCCACGAGCTACGCGTTCGAGCACACGCACCGCCAGGATCGCCGCGCGCTGCTCACCGAAGTGATGCGCGAGGCCTGGCGCGCGCTCGACCGCAACTTCTACGACTCCGGTTTCCACGGCCATGACTGGGCTGCCTCGCTCGCGAAGTGGGAACCGATCGCCCTCGCTGCCAGCACGCGCGAGGACTACGACGAAATGGTGAACTGGATGCTCGGTGAAATGAATTCCAGTCACATGGGCTTCAGCGGCGGTGGCCTCGGGCGCACCGCAGCGGCGGAGACCGACTCCACTCGCACCGGCTGGCTCGGCGTGCTGTGGGACGAACACTTCGCTGGACCGGGCCGTCGCGTACTCGAAGTCCTGCCGGACGCGCCGGCTGCACGCGCGATCAGCCGTCTCGCTCCCGGCGACGTCGTGTTGTCCGTCAACGGCGAGGCCTACCTGGAGGGCAGCAGCTGGGATCGCATGATGGCCGGGACTTCGGGCCGTGAGACGCTGCTGGCCGTGCGCGATGCCGCTGGCGAGGAGCGCGAAGTGGCGATTCGTCCGACCGGATCGGTCAACGGTTCGCTCTACGAGCGCTTCCAGCGCATCAGCCGCGCGCGTTCCGAGGAACTCAGCGGCGGACGCATCGGCTACGTTCACGTCGAAGCGATGGGCACGCCGAGCTTGATCGAGTTCGAACGCGCGATCACCGACGCGGGCGAGGGTAAGGACTGCTTGATCATCGACGTGCGTGAAAATGGCGGCGGTTGGACCACCGACATGATGCTCACGATGCTGATGGGCACCGATCACGCGATCACGGTGCCGCGCGGCGGCGGTGAGGGGTATCCCCTCGATCGCCTGATCTTCGCGCGGTGGGACAAGCCGATCGTCGTGCTCTGCAACGAGAACTCTTACTCCAACGCCGAAATCTTCTCCTGGGCGATTCGCACTCTCAAGCGCGGGCCAGTGGTCGGCAAACAGACCTACGGCGCGGTGATCTCCACCGGAGGCGCGGGCCTGCAGGACGGCTCTTCCGTGCGGCTTCCGTTCCGCGGTTGGTACGTGAACGACGGCACGCACACCAACATGGAGCACAACGGCTGTCCGCCTGACCACGCGGTCGAGAACTTGCCGCAGGATTACGCCGCCGGTCTCGACCGGCAGCTCGACAAAGCCATCGAAGTCGGCATGCGTCTGCTGCGCTAGCAGCCTGCGGTCGATCAAACACCGAGCTGGTCCGCCAGCTCGGTGAGATTCATCGCGCGGTGCGCGAGCGGGAGTCCCTGCGGCGCCTGCTCCCCGTCGCGCGCGATGAAAGCGAGTCCGAAGCCGAGCGCGTGAGCGGGCTCGAGGTCGTAGAAGCCGTAGGCGCTCACGTGCAGCACGCGCTCGGGCGGGAGCTGCAAGGCTTCCAGCGCCACCTGCCAGTGACCAAGCGCCGGTTTGTAGGAGCCTGCGCGCGCGGCGTCGACGAAGAGCGCGATCGGGGCGCGCAGCGAGCGCTCGGCGCAGGCGCGCAAGGGGGCGGCGTCGCAATTCGAGAGGAGGCCTAGCGGCGCGAGGCGCGCGAGGCGGCGGAGCGCGTCGGGCGTGTCCGCGAAGACCGGCCAGTCGGCCTGCGAATCCGCGAAGGCTTCGGCCTCGGTGCGTGGGACCGCAAATCCGAGCGCGCGGCAACCCTCCTCCAGCGAAGCCGCGAGCACTTCGCGGTAGGGCAGGAAGGGTCCGCGCTGGATCGACTGCTCCGCGCGTTCGCGCGCCGCGATGACTTCGCTGAGCCGATCCTGCCACGGCGAGAGCGCCGGCAGCGCGGAGAGCGCCCCGCGCGTGCCGCGGCGCCAGTCGACGAGGGTGCCGAAGCAGTCGAAAGTGATCGCAGCCCAATCCATCGCGCGGATTGATTCTAGAGTGCCGGACCGGGAAGATGGCTCCCACGCGGGCTTCCGCAGGATCCGCATGAGCGCAGCCGCCGTCTTCGAAGCTCAAGAGCTCGACGTTCGCCTCGGCGGCCGCCCGATCCTGCGTGGGCTCGACCTGTGCGTGCGCGCCGGCGACCTCTACGGATTGCTCGGGCGGAACGGCGCCGGCAAAACCACCGCCATGCGCTGCATGCTCGGACTGCTGCCGCGCCGCTCGGGCAGCGCCACGGTCTTCGGCACCGATTCGGCGCGCATCGCGCAGGTGGCGCATCCGATCGGCGTCGCGCTGGATCCGCCGGGTCTCGACGACTCGTTGACGGTGCGCCAGAACCTCGAGCTCGCGCGCATTCGCGGCGGCATTCACGGAGGGCGCGGCGTGGATGAAGTGTTGGCGCTCGTGAAGCTCGCGCACCGTCAGCACAACCGCGGCGATCGGCTTTCGCACGGTCAAGGCCGACGCGCAGCAGTGGCGCGCGCCTTGTTGGGAGCGCCGAAGTTGTTGGTGCTCGACGAGCCGCTTTCCGGCTTGGACCCGGAGGGCGTCGAGGAGATGCTCGCCTTGTTCTCGCGACTGACGCGCGAGGAGGGGGTGACGATCGTGCTGTCGAGCCATCACCTGCGCGAGGTCGAGGACGTCTGCACGCGCGTCGGCCTCATCGAAGAAGGACGGACTCTGATCGAGGGCGAGACCGCGCAGTTGCTCGCCGAGGCGGGAGCGCGCGTGATGGTGGCTTGCGCGGATCCAGTTCGCGCACAAACCGCGTTGGCAGGACGCGCGGGCTTGCTCGGCGTCGAGTCCTCTGCCGAGGCGCTGCAACTCGCCGTGAACTCCTCTTTCGACGACGCCGCCGCGCTCGACGCCATGGTGCGCGCTGACGCTGGCGTGCGCTCCTTCCACCGCGAGCAAGCGACCCTGGTGGACGTTTTCCGCGCCGTTCTGGCGCGATCCGCGCAGGGCAAGGAGGCGGCGTGAAAGGTTTTCTGCGAGCGCTGCGCGGCGAGCTTTACTTGTGGAGCGTCAAGCGCAGCGTGCGCTGGGCCCATCTTGCCGTAGTCGGCCTGGCCGCCGGCACGGTGGTGTGGGGCCGCGTGTTGCTCGGCATTCGCCAAGGCCTCGGCGGCGGCGGTCCGGGCGAAGCCGCGAGCTGGAACTACTGGCCGCAGTTCACGGATGGCGCGCGCGTCGGCTTCTTTCTGGTCGAGGTCCTGACCCTGATCATGATCGGCGGTTCGCTGCCGCGGGAGATCGGGCTCGGCGCCACGCGTGATCCGCTGGTGCGCGGCATTGCGCGCCCGGCTTTCGTGGCGGCGCGCTCTTGCATCGCCGCGCTGTTGCCGTTGAGCTTGGCAGCGTGCGCGCTGCTCGCGTCGGCGGGCGCAGCCTCGCTGCTCTTCGACGGCGGCGACATCCTCGAAGACGGCGACGTTTTGCTCGAAGCCGAGGAACTCGTCCCGCACGTGTTCCGTTCGATTCGCCATGGACTTCCGCCCCTGCTCGCCCTGGGCGCGATGGCGTTGTGGCTGTCGGTCGTGAGCCGCCACGCGGTGATCGCGGTCGGCTCCGGCCTGGTGCTGGTGCTGGCGCCGCGCTTTCTTCATGATGCCTTCGGGGACGCCGCGCGCTGGGTCTTCCCGAACTCTCTGGCCGGACTCGGCGTGGATTCCTACCTCGCGCACGTCGCCACCTGGGCGCAGGGCTACAGCGACGCGATGCCGATGACCTTCGATGCGGTGATCAGCGCGGGCTGGATCGCACCGTGGCCAGCGGTAGGCTTGGCTTGGATCGGCGCGATCCTCTGCTTCCTCCGTCGACCGGTATGAAGAAATCATTCATCCTTAGCTTGGCGCTCTCGCTCGGCGCGTGCACCCTCACGCGCGAGACGCTGCCGTTGCCAGCGGCCTTCTTCGCCGAGCAGGCCGTGGACGAGAGCGTGGTGCCGCGGCATAGCGCTTGGATCGGCCTCAGCGTCTCGCTCAACGAGAACGACGATCCCTCCTCTCTCGAGATGCGCCCTGGCGTGCGGGTCAGCGCCGTGGAAGAGGACGGCCCGGCTGCGCGCGCCGGCTTGCGGGTGGGCGACTTCTTGCTCGCCTTCGACGGGGTCTCGGTTCAGGATCCCGGCCTCCTCGAGCACCTCTTGGCCAACGTTGCCGAGGTCCGGACCGTAGAGCTGCAAGTGGAGCGAGGCTCGCGCATTTTTGCGGCGGAGGTCATCCCTGAGATTCGCTCCGAGGAGTCGGGGCGCACGGTGGCGTGGGTTGAACGCGCTTTGCTGCGCGTTGCGGTGCGCGACGCCGCGCCACGCGCCGGGCAAGCAGCGCGACTGGGTCCCGAAGTCGTCGGCTTGGGACCGCAGAGCCCGCTCGCGGAAGCCGGAGTCCGCGTCGGCGAACGCATCGTGCGCTTTCAAGGCGAAGACCCGGGCAGCGCCGCGGCATTCGTGCGGCGCATCGGCTTGCTGTTGCGACCCGGCGACGAAGCGGAACTGCGCGTGCTCGGGAGCGACGGAAGCGAGCGCACCGTCAAGGTGGAGGCGTGGTCGCCCGGTTCCGTGCTGACGCGACTCGGAGTCTGGCCGGTGTTCTGCTGGGAGGACGAGTTGGCATCGGATCGCGGCGTGTTCTGGATCGGTGACCTGCTGCTGGTGCAACTCTTTCGCGTGGACCGGCTCGGGCGTGAAAAGCGCTGGTCGCTGCTCGGCCTTTTCCACTGGCGAACCGGCGAGGCCGTCCTCGAGGAAGCCCCGGTGTTGGCGGTGCCTTTGGGGGCCGCGCCTTGATCTGCGCCTTGCTCGTCCTGCTACCCGCGATCGCGGCGTTGCCGCAGGCCGGCCTCGCGCGATCGGTGGTGCCGACCCCGCTCGAGGTTTTGGAGCGACGCTTTCTCGACGAGAACGGCGACGGTCGACTCGATCTGTGGCTTGCGGTGCGCGACGAGGACGGCGCGCGTTGGCTTCAGGTCTTTCGCCAGCGCGACGGCCGCGTGTTTCCGGCCGAGCCGGACGAACGCATCGCGGTACCGCGCGCGGTCACGGCTTGGAGCCTCGGCCGCTTCACCCCCGGTGAGGCCGCCGAAGTCCTGTTCTTCGCGCGCGACGCCGCGATGGTCCGCTCGCGAACCGACGGCGCGCTGCGCCTGCTCGCGCGCGCGCCGATGCTGCTCGACATGGCGTCCGAAGAATTGCTTCCCTATTGGAATCATCTCGCCGACTTGGACGGAGACGGTCTCGACGAAGTCCTCCTGATTTGCGTCGACGGCTACCGCATCGTGGACGCTGCCGGGGTCGAACGAGGATTCATTCCGCTCACTCCGCTCACCGAGCGAGTTCCAGCCGCGGCGCGCGATTATCTGGGCGGCCGCGTGCGCGCCTCGCTCTCGAGCCGGGAGTTGAGCGACGTATTTGTCCCCAATGACGACGCTGGCGTGATCGGCGAGCCGCCCATCCTGTTCACTTCGACGCGGCTCCCGGCTCCGGTTTGGGCCGACGTCGACGGCGACGGCCGACTCGACCTCAGTTGGTACGAATCGGACGCGCTCCATCTTCATCTGCAGGCGGCGAACGGACGCTTCCCCACGGAGCCGAGCGGGCGATTGACGCTGCCGGCCGCCGCCGATAGCGATAACGTCCGCCTCGAATGGACCGCTTTCGGCGGATCCCGCGCCGCCGACCTCCTGTTCGTGCGCAAGAGCGGCGGCGGAGCCGTCTCGCTGTCGTCGGATTGGCAGGTGCGGATCTGGATCGATCCGTTCGCGCGCGCCGCGGCAGCCGAGCAGCCGGCATTGCTGGGCGAACCGGATGCCTTCGTGAAGACTTCCGCCGCGTACGCCGGCGCCTACGTCGTGGACTTGGATGGCGACGGCACCCGCGACCTCGCTCTTTCTTCGTGGCAGGTGGACGTTGGACTGCTTGGTGATGCCGCCACCAAGATTCGACAGACCGCGAGTGGCTGGCTTCAGAGCGACGCCAAATTGTCATCCCGGCCGGCCTTCGCAGAAACGCGCGAATTCACCCTCGCGGACGTGGATTCCTTGCGCGACGTGCCGGCGTTCGCGCAGAACCTGACCGGAGACGGGCGCGCCGCTTTCCTCGCAAGCACCAAAGGTGGCAACGTCGAAATTCGCCCACTGGCGCCCACCGGGGGCACTTGGGCGCCTTCCCCGAAGCCTGCCTTCCGCATTCCCGTGGACGCCGCCACCGCGTCGCTCGACGTGCTCGATCTGAACGCGGACGGGGTGGGCGACTTCGTGGTGGCGCGCAGCGGCATCATCGAAATCTACCTTTCACAACTCCGATGATTGCAGCGCTTTGCTTGATCGCCGTGCAAGCGCCCACCGTGGCGCCGCCCCGGGAATTGCTGGTCGAGCCGGTGCCGCACCATCTGGGCGTGGCGGCGCTAGGCGCGGAGGGCGGCAATCGACTGGTGGCGCTCACCGGCCGTACCTTGCGACTTATCGACGAGCCGGACCTGCGATTGGCGCTGAGCGGAGATTCGTTGTTGTGGACGATTGCGGACCTCGACGGCGACGGCGGCGAAGAGTTCCTGGTGTTGGTGGATGGGGATGCGCTGCGCCGCGTCGAGCGGGTGACGGATGCTGCGACGGGCCGAGTGCGCATCGCGCTCTCAGAGCCAATCCTCTCCGGTTTGAAGGCGGTTCCGCCACGCGGCACGCACCCTGCCGCGTTCGTCCGCGACCTCGACGGCGATGGCCGGCTCGATCTGCTGCTGCCGCTGGGCGCGCGCGTGCGCATTCTGCTCGGCACCGCCGACGGATTCCGGCCCGGCCCGGATCTTGGCGCGCTCGCGCGGCTCGGCATCGACACCGGCTCAGGCGTGAATCTGTTCGACCGAGTGGAGCGATCACTTTCCATTCCAGGCGTGACTCCGGCGGACGTGAGCGGCGACGGGCGGCCCGATCTGGTGGTCAGCGACGGGCTTTTGGTGCGCCAATTCATCGCGAGCGGAAGCGGCCTGCCCGAACAGCCGACCCACACCCTCGACCTCTCGCCCTTCCGTCTCGACCCCAAGGCCCTCGACTTCGATCTCGGCAACGTCACCGCGGTGGTGCGCACCTTGGTGGTGGACGAATGGCAGGATCTGAACAACGACGGCATCGAAGACGTGGTGGTGCTCGGCGACGGGCGCGTGCACAGCTTTCTCGGCACTGCGCAAGGCGTCAGCACCGAGCGACCCGTGCAGAGCCTGAAACTCACCGGCAATCCCTTCTACGTCGCGGCAGTGCGTATGGACGACGACGCCTATCGCGATCTGGTGGTGGTGCGCATCGAAGACATCGGGCTCGGCAAGATGCTGCGCGCGGCGCTGTTCTCGTGGAAGATCGAATTCGATTTCTTGGTCTATCAAGGCAAGGGCGACGGCTCCTTCTCTCGGCGCCCGCTCTACAACAAGACCATTGAACTCAAGGGCGACAGCCTGCTCTCAATCGCCGATCAAGGGGATCGCGTCGACGCGCTGCGTAGCACGGTGGTGCGGCGCGGTTGCCTCGACGGCGACGGCCTCGACAACGACCTGGTCACGCTGGAGCCGGACGGCGCGCTGCGGGCTTGGCGGAACGTGGTGCCACCGGGTTCGCCAGGTGGACGCGCGCGTGAAAAGTTCCTGCGCGACGCGCTCGGCCAAGGCAACAAGGAAGTGAGTTGGCAGCTCGAGGATCTCGCAACCTGGGTGCTGGGCCGCACCTCCGCGTTGATTTCGATGACGCGCGATCGCCCCGCCGACGTCGAAGTGCGGCTCGCCGACGATTGGGAGCCGCCGCACACCCTGGCGCTGCGCGATCTCGACGGCGACGGCCGCGACGAAGCGATCGTGCTGCGTCGCCTGAAGGTGGGTGAAGAACCGGCGCGCCTGGTCGGCTTCTCCGTAACCCTCTAAATCAGTCGGCGCGCGCCCAGATCGCCTTCAAGTAGCGACCTTCGGGGAAGTCGGCGCGTACCGGATGGTCAGGAGGCGCTCCCGTCTCGCGCAAGATGCGCAGCGGCCGGCCTTTCGCCGCGCGACGCACCAACTCTTGGAAGTCGAGCGGCGCAAGCAGGCCGCTGCAAGAGCAAGTCAGCAGGAGGCCGCCCGGTCGCAGCACGGCGATCGCGAGTTTGTTGATGTCGTGATATTTCGCGCGCCCCTCTTCTTGCGAGTGGCGATTGGGGATGAATTTCGGCGGATCCACGATCACCATGTCCCACGAACGCCCGGTCTGTCCGGCCTGGCGGAGCCAGGAGTAGGCGTCGGCGTGCGTGAATTTCACCTCGCGCAGTTGGTTGCGGTTGGCGTGGCGTTGGGCGGCGGCGATCGCCTTCTCGTCGAGATCCACCGCAGTCACCGCGGCGGCGCCGGCGCTGGCGGCGTTGAGCGCGAAGCCGCCGGTGTAGCAGCACACGTCGAGCACTTCCGGCGCGCGACCGGCCGCGGCTTCGAGGGCGACGTATTCGCGCAGTCGCGCGCGGTTCTCGCGCTGATCGAGGAAGAAACCGGTTTTGTGTCCTTCGCCAGGGAACACTTCCCAATTCACGCCGTGTTCGTCGAACACGACGCGGGTCGGGCAATCCGGCGAGCGCCGCGTGTAGGGTTGCGCCCCTTCGGCGCGCGCCGAGGAGCCGTCCAGCTCCAAGACGTGGTGCGCGGTGCCGAGTTCTTCGTGCAGCGTCGGCGCGATGCTCAGGAACACCTCGGCCATCGGCGCGGTGTAGGCCTCGGCCAGCAGCACCGAACCGATGCGGTCCACCACCAGGCCAGGAAAATCGTCGGCCTCGCCGTGGAAGATGCGCGCCGGATCGAGCGGCAAGCCCGGCTCACGACGGCGGCGCGACACCGCGTCGCGCGCGCGGGCGATCCACCACTCCTCGTCGGGCATCTTTTCTTCGCGCGTAACCAGACGCACTGCGAGTTCCGCGCGCGTCTGCACCCAGCCCCAGCCGACGAACTCATCCTTGCCGTCGTAGACCGCGGCCATGCGGCCGGAGCGCACGTCGGGACTGGCGTCGGCGATGTCCGAGTGCCATGCGCGCAGCCCGCGCATCCAAGTGTGCAGTTGCACCCAAGGTTCGTGGCGCGAAGAGTTCATTCGGCCAGTCCGCCGAGTTCCAAGAAGCGCGCGTGTTGACGCGCGTCGAGCGGCAGCACCGAGAGGCGGGTCTGCGTCACCAGAGCGGTCTTCGCGAGCAGCGCGTCGGCGCGGACCTGAGCGAGGGTGACCGGCGTCTTGAGCGCCTTCCCCGCACGGAGGTCCACCGCCACCCACGCGGCATCGCCCGGATCCGGATAGGCCGCACGCGCGATCGTCGCAGTGCCGACGACCGCCTTGCTTTTCCCGGTTGCGTACCACAGCACGGCATCGCCCACCGTCATCGCGCGCAGATGGATGCGCGCGCCCGCGTTGCGGACGCCGTCCCAGACCGTTTTGCGGTCGGCGCGGAAGTCCTCGAAGGAGTAAGCCTCCGGTTCCTGCTTGACGAGCCAG
>JAQBVK010000039.1 GCA_027623585.1 Planctomycetota bacterium | reverse complement strand
GCTGCTCGAAGAACTCGGCCTGAGCGAGCTGCGCGCCAGCCCGGGCGAGGTCTTGTCGGGTGGCGAGCGCAGGCGGCTCGAGATCGCGCGGGTGCTCGCAGGCAAGCCTTCGCTGATCTTGCTTGACGAGCCGTTCAGTGGAGTGGATCCGATCGCCGTCGAAGAAATCCAGGGCATCTTGCGCGACCTGAAGAGCAAAGGCATCGCCATCTTGCTGACCGACCACAACGTGCGTGAGACTCTGCACATCACCGATCGCGCCTACATTCTCGCGCAGGGACGGGTCCTCGCCGAAGGCACGCCGAAGGCGCTGGTCGAGAACGAGCAGGTGCGCCGCGTCTACCTCGGGCGGCGCTTCGAACTCGCCTGAATCAGCGGTGGAGCGGCTACAATGGTTCGCCTTTTCGGGCCGAACCCCATGAACATTCTGGTCTGCGTCAAGCGCGTTCCCGCCACCACCACTCGCGTGGCGATTTTGGACGGGAAGCGCCTCAACCCGGAGGGCGTTGAATTCGTCCTCAACCCCTACGACGAGTATGCCGTCGAAGAGGCCTTGCGCCGGAAGGAGGCCGCCGGAACCGGGAAGGTTACGGCTTTGAGTCTCGGCACGGCTGACGCGCAGAAGGAACTGCGCCAAGTGCTCGCGATGGGCGCCGACGAAGCTGTGCTGCTCGCGCACGCCGAAGCCGGCTTCGCCGACGCCGCGACGACCGCGCGTCAGCTCGAAGCCGAAATTCGCAAGCGCGGCCCATTCGACTTGCTGCTGTTCGGCAAGCAGGCCGTGGATCGTGACCAGCATGGCGTGGGCCCGATGGTGGCGACGAAGCTCGGAATCCCCTGCATCACTGAAGTCGTGAATCTCGACATCGCCGACGGCAAGGTCACGGCCGAGCGCGAAGTCGAAGGCGGTCGCGAGACCGTGAGCGCGACGCTGCCCTGCGCGATCACTTGCCAGAAAGGCTTGAACGAACCGCGCTACGCAAATCTGAAGGGAATCATGGCGGCGAAGAAGAAGCCGCTCGACACCGTGCAAGTGGATCTCTCCGGCGCGGTCGTCGAAGTGCTCGAGATGGCGGCCCCGGCGCCGCGTCCGCCCGGCCGCATCGTCGGCGAAGGCGCCGCAGCCGTTCCGGAACTCCTGCGCCTGCTGCGCGAAGAAGCCAAGGTCCTCTGATCGCTATTCAACCGATGTCCACCATTCTCGTCGTTCTCGAAGTCCGCGACGGCTCCGTCCGCCCGGTCAGTCATGAAGTGCTCGGCGCAGCGCGCGCCCTCGCCGACGAATCCGGTGCCAGCGTGATCGCGCTCGCAACGGAAACCTGCGCGGCTGACGCTGCCCATTTGGGCGCGGCCGGTGCGGACCGCGTGTTGGTCGGCGCAGCCGAGCGCCACAGCCCCGATGGCGCCGCCGCCACCGTGGCGCGCGTCGCGAAGGAGAACGGTGCGTCCTGCGTTTTGCTCGCCGCCACGGCTCGCGGCCGCGATCAGCAGGGCCGCATCGCCGCGTTGCTCGATACCGGCTTTGCCAGTGATTGCGTGGCGATCGATGCCAAAGGCCCGGTCTTCACGCGCCCGGTCTTCGCCGGTAAGGCCCTGATCAAGGTCCAGATTCATGCCGGCGTGGCGGTCGCCTCCTTGCGCGCGAACCACTTCGCCCCCGCCGGGCGCACGGCCGAGGCGGTCATCGAGTCGTGCTCGAGCGAGAGCGGCAAATCCGAGGTCGTCGAGATCTCGGCGAAAAGCGCCGGGCGTCCTGACGTCGCGGAAGCCGCGCGCGTGATCTCGGGTGGCCGCGGGCTCGGTGGACCGGAAAACTGGCATCTCCTCGAGAAGGTCGCCGATGCGGTGCCCGGCATGGCGCTGGGCGCTTCGCGCGCGGTGGTGGACGCGGGTTGGCGGCCGCACGGCGAGCAGGTCGGCCAGACCGGCAAGACGGTGTCGCCCGAGCTCTACTTTGCCGTGGGCATCAGCGGCGCGATTCAGCATCTCGCGGGCATGTCGTCCTCGAAGGTGATCGTGGCGATCAACCGCGACAAGGAGGCTCCGATCTTCCAGCACGCCACCTATGGCGTGGTCGGAGACGCGCTCGAAATCCTGCCGGCGCTCGCCGACGAGCTCCAGAAGCTCGGGCTGCAGTAGCCCTCCTCGAAGGCGGCGCGCGCCTGCAGCGGTGCCGCGTCGAGAGTCGTTCGCAGCGCGTCGAGATCGCGTTCGGCTTCCTCTGCGGTGAGGCGACGGTCGCGAAAGCGCGCGCGCGCCGGATCCAGCCAGCGCGCCTGCCAGCGTCCGGATTCGTCACAGCCGATCAGAACGTTGCGCGGCGCGAGGCCGCCGTGGCGGACGCCGCGCGCGTGCATCACGGCGAGTGAGATACCGAGCGCGTGCCAGGCGTCAGTCGGCGGCGGACCGTGTTCACGCAAGAGGCGTTCCAAATCAGGGTGCGGCCACCAGCGCGTCAAGAGGAAAGAATCTACGACGAAGCCCCAGCCGTCGCTCGTAAACCCGTAACCGAGCGGCTCCACTGTGGGGATGCCGAGTGCGCGCATTCTCGCCAGCGCGCGTGTTTCGGCGCGCACCTTGGGAACGGCGAACAGCCAAGTGTGCCGCAGCGCGGCTTCGAGTCGCCGGCCCAGTTTCGGAAAGCGATAACGCTTCAGCACCACCAGTTCTCCGCTGGGATCTCGGCGCTGTTCGACCGTGACCGTGGGAGTGCCGACGAGTTCGGACAGCACCGGCCAGCGCTCGAGAGCCTCGAGGAGTTTCGGGGACGGCTCGTCCCGCGGACCGCAGCAACGCCACTTCATCGCGTCTTCGGCTCGCTGAGTTCGAGCAACACCCAAGTCTGCTCGCTGACGCCGCGCGCAATCCACGCGCGATCGCGCTCGATCCATCCACACGCTTCCGCCTCGCGGCGAAATTCAGCGACCGTGATCGCGTGCCGCCCGTCGGCGCGGCGGCGTAGCCGGGAACGCCAAGCTTGCAGGCTAGCGCGGTCGAAATGGCTGGCGATGAGCCAGCGCGCGCTGACGCGCGCGAGCTCGCCAAGTACCGCGCGGCGTTGTTCCGGCTCGGAAAAATGATGGAGCAGGCGCGAGCAGAGCACGAGGTCGAAGCACGCGGGCCGGAAGGGAAGAGCGTGCGCACTGGCTTGGGCGCGATCCGCGTCATCGCCATGGAGCAACATCGCGCGCGCGGCGTCCACGGCGAGGACCCTGCGCGCGCGCGACGCGAGCAGAGGCGCAAAGCGTCCCGCGCCGCAAGGCACGTCGAGAACGCGATCGAGCGCGCCGCAACGATCCAGCCAAGCCGCGACGATGCCTTGCTCGCGCCGGTCGGTGCGGCGCGCATGCGCGGTGCCGCTCCAGCGGCCGCCGGAATAGTGTTCAGCGCGTCCGCCGGCCTCGTATTCGGCGCGCAAGCCGGGGAAACGTTCGTTCGTGCCCACGGCTTAGCATCCTGTTAGAGGAAGAAATCGTCCGATCCGTCGTCGACGCGCGCCGGCGCGGCGAGCGCCCGCTCCGGATCCATCTCCCCCGTCACCATCCCCTCGAGGAAATGGTTCACAGGATTGTAGAGGCAGGTGACCTCGGCGCATTCGCGCGAGGCGTCAAACTCGTCCAACACACGCGCAGTGCCCGCCACGCCCTCGGCCGCGGCGCCGGACCACGCCGCCTTGCCGCCGATGCGCGCCTTCGGCACGCCGCGATGCGCGGGACAGTTGTAGGTGCCAAGCGGGGAAATTACTTGGCGCAGAGCCTGCATGTGGCACTCGCGCGGTTGGCGCGTGTAGTCGCGCCAACTGCCGTCGAGGAAAACGCGCAGATTGGTGCTCTCCACGACCCGGAATGAGGAGGAAGCGAGACGGGCGGCACGATCCAACTGTTCACGGATGCGTGAACGCACATCCTCTTGACGCTGTTCGGACTGCGTCGGATCGAGCACTTCGGCGCCAGCTTCCGCGCGGGTCAGGAAGGGCTTGAAGGAGATGTAATCGAAGCCGTGATCCCGCGCGCGCGCGGCCGCCTCCTCCATCTCATTCAGATTCTCGACCAGGCGCACGTCGTCGCGGCGCGCGCCGCGCCAAGTGATCACGAAGGAGAAGCCGAGTTGTGCGTCAGGGCCGGCTTCCTTTACTGCTTGCGCGCGCGTGCAGATCTCGTCAAGGGAGATGCCGCGCCCTTTGGGGTTGTGCATCGCTTGGAAGGTGGCGTCACTGCCGGAGTCGAGCGAGAGCCGCACCCAGTCGCCGCGTTGCAGCAAGGGCGCGACCTCGGCGATCTTCTCGTTGCGGCTGCCGTTCGACACCACGGCGACTTGCACTCCGAGTTCGCTTTTCAGGAAACGCACCACCTCGCCGAAGGCCGGGTGCACGGTGGGTTCGCCACCTCCGATCAAGATCACCGATGCCAGGCCGCGTGCGTGCAGATTGCGCAAAGAGTCGAAGAGCTCCGCATCGTCATGACGTACCGGAAGATTCAATGCATCCCAGTCGATGCAGTGGTCGCAGGCGTAGTTGCAGGCCGTGGTCAGGTCGAGATTGACCGACAACGGTCCAGATGCCGGCATCGGCGGCTCGGGAGCGCCCGCCGCGCGCGCGCCGCGGAGCGCGCGGCGCCAACGCACGTAATCCAATACTGCCGGCCGCAGCGCAGGCTGCAGCAGTTTTCGCGCAAAATCGTGCATCGGCGCGAGCGCAGCGTCTGTCGCAGGCGGCATCACTCTAGGTTAGGGCTGCGCTGCCTTAGCGCGGGTGACCGCATTGCGCGCGCCAGGCGTCGAGCAATACGGCAAGCAAAGCCTGGCGCCGCACCAACGCCTCGTCCATGGGAGCAGACAAGCTCCGATTCGCTCGGACCACCCGCAGCAAGAAATCCTCGAGACAAGCCTGCATCGGATCGCCGATCTGGGCAGCCCGCGAACGCTTGCCAGGCGCAGGCACCTGCGCCTCGAAACGAATGCGGTAATCCTTCGGGGAGACCCGGCGGCGGCAAAGGGCTTCGTCGAAGGCGTACTCCGCCGGCCGCGGCACGAGTCCAAGATCTTCTGCGACGACCTCGCAAGCCCAATCGACTTCGTGCGTCTTGAATCGAAAGTCGAGTCGAGCGTCGGCCGCTTCGGGGTCGCGTTCGGCAAACCGAATCGCGCTCAACTCAGCCGGCCCGGGCGCGACCGCCTGCAGCAAGGAGAGCGGATGAGAGAGCACTTCCGACCAACGCTCCAAGCCGCGTTGCTGCGGCGCCATCAGCATGCGGAAGGCTTTCGCGCGCGGCAACTCGAAGCCTGGATGCAACTCGAGAAAAGCGGGCATCGTGAAGGGCCACTGACAGTTCTCGGCGAGCACGAGGCCGGCGGCGGCGAATTCCTGCACCAATCCGCCCGTCTCCGCCGTGCCTCCCGCATTCAAGGGCTTTTCACACAGCACGTGCGCGTGAGCCTCCAAGGCCACGTGCAGCCAAGGCCGGTGCGTCGAGGAAGGTGAAGCGATCAGCACCACGTTGGGCGCGGCTTCGGCGAACAGATCGTCTGCCTCCGTGAATGCTGCTACGCGCACGCCTTCGGCGGCCAACTCTTCCGCGGCGAGGCGGGCGCTCTCCGGCCGCGTGCCGACCACCGCCACCAATTTTGCGCCCAACTGCGTGGCTTGACGCGCCAGGAACGGACCGGTGCCGTTACGGGCGCGCCGTGCCCCGATCACCGCGATGCGCAATCCGGCGAAGCCCTCGCGCAACTCCTCGACGTCAATGCCTTCCTCTTCCACCGGCTCCTATGCTAGCCATCTGTGAACGCGAGCAGCCGTCCGCGCGCCGTGTTGCTGCGTCTGCCGAATCCGCTCGGCGACGTCGTGATGGCGACGCCATTGCTGGAACTGTTGCGCGCTTCGCTCCCCGAAGCTCGCATCATCGCTGCGGGTGCGGAAGTCTACGCTCCGCTGCTCGAAGCGCATCCTGGCCTCGACGAGTTCCTGCCGATCCCACGCGGTGCGCGCAGCGGGCTCGGCGCCGTCGGACGTCAGGCGGCGATCCTTCGCGCCGCCGCAGCGGACGCCGTTCTGATCCTTCCCAATTCCTGGTCTTCCGCACTCGCCGCCTGGCGCGCGCGCATCCCGCAACGCTTGGGGAGGCGCGGCCAAGGCCGCGGCCTCCTGCTGACTGCGCGGCTCGCGCCGATTCCCGGCCCCGCGCCCATGACCGAGCTTTATGCGGATTTCCTGCCGCTCCTCGGCCTCGCGCGACCGCCCGTCGGCGCTCTGCCTGCGGCTCGCCTCGTCGTCACGCGCGCCGCTCCGGAAGCCCTGAGTCGAGGCGGTCCTTGGCTTGGCATCGCCCCAGGGGCAGCGTTCGGTCCGTCCAAGCTCTACCCCGACGCCTCCCTGGCGATCGCCGTCGCCCGAATTTGTCAGGAGCACGGACTCGGAGCCGCCTGGTTCGGCGCGCCGCACGAGCGTCCGCGCCTCGAACGGCTTGCCGCAGCAACGCTCGCGCAAGGGGTCGGCGCTTCCGAAGTGATCTGCGGAGACCTCGGCACGGCGAAGAGCGCGATCGCGGCGTGCTCGGCGCTGCTCGCGATGGACAACGGTGCCCGCCACATGGCCGCTGCGCTTGGCGTGCCACAAGCCGTGATCTACGGTCCCACGCACCCGGCCTGGAGCGCGCACGCGCTCGAACGCACCGTGATCTTGAGGCGCGAGAGCCTGCCCTGTCTCACCTGCCACCTCAAGCAATGCCCGCTGCCGGACCATCCCTGCATGAATGGGCTGCCGCCGGACGAGGTCGCAACGGCAGTCGGCCGAGCGCTCCAAAAAGGTGTTGGTGGGCCGTGCAGGATTTGAACCTGCGACTTCCACCGTGTGAAGGTGGCACTCTAGCCACTGAGTTAACGGCCCTGGAAGGGCGGATATGTTAGCGCTCCCCTCCAGACCGTAAAGGACCGTAAGGGCTCCATGCGCCTGCGCCTGCTCTCCTGGAACATCCACCGTTGCATCGGCCAGGATCGTCGCTTCGACCCTGACCGAGTCGCCGCGGTGTTGAGTCATCACCAGGCCGATGTCGTCCTCTTGCAGGAAGTGGATCGCGGGGTCCCGCGCTCACGCAAACTCTTCCTCGATCACGTGCTCGCCGAAGCGGCGCGCTACCCGTGGACGGCGTGGGCTCAAGCGCACGTCTTGCGCGAGGGCTCGTACGGAAACGCCACGCTCTCGCGTTTCCCGATCGTCAAGCGCCGTCACCTCGATCTGCGGATCGGCCGGCGCAAGCAGCGCAACGCGCTCTATACGCGGCTCTCGATCCCGCACCAACGCGCGCCGCTTCACGTGTTCAACTGGCATCTTGGACTCTCGGCAGGTGAGCGGATCAAGCAAGCCGCGCGGCTGCTCAATACCGGAACCCTGCGCGACCTGCGTGAGAACGATCGAGTGATCGTGGGCGGCGACACCAACGACTGGCGCAATCGATTGTTTCTCGGGGCTGGGATCCAGCAGGCAGGGTTTCATGCGTGGAGCGAACACGGGCGCCGTCCGTCGATCCTGACCTTCCCGTCGGACGCGCCGATCGGCGCGCTGGACAAGTTCTTCTGGCGTGGATCCTTTCACCACGAGCACATTCATGCCAGCCGCACCAGTCTCGCGCGCGTCGCCAGCGATCACCTGCCGTTGGTCGCGGAGTTCGATCTCCAGCCCTAGCCGGCGAGCAAAGCGCGCAGTTCGTCTTCGGAGAGCGCCGGAACTCCCAGCGCTTCGGCTTTCTTCAACTTGCTGCCAGCCTTCTCGCCGGCGACCAGATAGTCGGTCGCTCTGCTGATCGCGCTCGTGACCCGTCCGCCTGCGGCGAGAATTTCCGCGGCGATTTCGTCGCGCGGGCGACTCAAACTGCCGGTGATCACGAATGATTTCCCGTTGATTCCCGCGCGCGCCTGGGCGGGAGTCGGCGCCGCGTACGCCCGCGGGGCCAAGCCGCGCGCGGCCATCGAGTCGAGCGCGGCGCGATTGCGCGCTTCGGCGAAGAAGGCCTGCACCGACTTCGCCACCTCCGGTCCGATCCCCTCCACTTCTTGCAGCGCATCCAGCGCATGCTCTTCGCCGGCTGCGGAGCGCAGCGCGTCGAGCGTGTTCCAGCGTGCACACAAGGCGCGCGCGGTTTCCAGACCCACTTCAGGAATGCCGAGCCCGAACACCAGGCGTGGGAGCTCCGGTGCTCGCGCCGCCTCGACCTGCTCGCGTAGACCGGTGGCTGATTTCTCACCCCACCGCTCCAGCTCTGCGATGCGCGCGTAATCGAGCGCGAAGACGTCCTCCACCGCGCTCAACAACCCCGCTTCGACGAACTGCGCGACCGCCTTCTCTCCGAGGCCTTCGATTTTCAAAGCTTCGCGCGACGCGAGATGCAGCACGCGCCTTTGCATCTGCGCCGGGCAGTCGAGATTGGGGCAGTAGCGGAACTCGCCGCGTTCGAGCGCCTCGGCACCGCAGGACGGGCAAGACTCCGGCATCACGAAGGGAACTTCATTCCCGGTTCGGCCCTCCACGATCGGCCCCAGAACCTGCGGAATCACGTCGCCGGCGCGGCGCACCAACACGCGATCACCGATGCGAATGTCCAGGTCGCGCACGTAGCGCGCGTTGTGCAGAGTCGCGTGCTGCACCGTCACGCCGCCCAGGGCCACGGGTTCCAGGACCGCGCGCGGCGTCAGGCGTCCGGTGCGGCCGACCTGGATCTCGACGCTGAGGAGCCGCGTGCTTTCCTCACGGGGCGCAAACTTGTGCGCGCAGGCCCATCGCGGGGTGCGCGCGCGCGCGCCAAGGACGGCGCGGAGCGCAAGCTGATCGACCTTCGCAACCACTCCGTCCATCTCGTATTCGATCTCGTCGCGCCGCCGCTCGAGCGCGTCGTGAAAAGCGACGATCTCTTTCACTGTGCGCGCCAGCGCGCGCTCGGTGGACACCGGAAAACCCCAGGCGCGCAGCGCGTCCATCGCCTCGGCGTGGCGCGCGAACTCCGGTCCGCCTTCGACTCGCACGCACTCCCACGCGAGAAAACGCAGCTTGCGCACCGCCACCATCGCCGGATCGAGCCGCTTGAGCGTGCCCGCGGTCGAGTTGCGTGGATTCGCGAACGGTGCATCGCCATCTTCAATCAGCCGCGCGTTGAACTCGTCGAAGTCATGGACCCGCATCAGCACTTCGCCGCGCACTTCGAGGAGCGCCGGAGGAGTGCCGCGCAAGCGCAACGGCACACCGCCGACCGCGCGCAGATTGGAAGTGAGATCTTCGCCGGCGGCGCCGTCGCCGCGCGACACGCCGCGCACGAACAAGCCGTCTTCGTAGAGCAGACTCGCCGAAATCCCGTCCCACTTGGGCTCGCACACGTACTCCGGGGCTTCTTCGACGCGCCCGGCCAGACCTTTGAGGACGCGCGCGTGAAATTCCACGATTTCCTCCGCGGTGAAGAGGGATTCGATGGAAATCATCGGCACCACGTGGGTGACGCGCGCGAACCGCGTGCCCTCCGGTAAAGGAGCGCCAACGCGCTGGCTCGGAGAATCGGGCCCGATCCAGTCCGCGTGCCGCGACTCGAGCTCGATCAGTTCACGGAACAGCCGGTCGTACTCGGCATCCGAAACGCGCGGCTGCGCGTCGACGTAGTAGGCAAGATCGTGCGCGCGGATCTCGTCGACCAAGCGCTCGTAGCGGCGGCGCTCCTCCCTCTGCTCCATGGCCTCAGGAAGCCGCCGGACCGGCGAGTCCCGCGTCCGCGAGCAAATCTTGCAGGGTGCGCTCCTCACGGAGGCCCGAGCCGCCCGACAGAATCACCATCAAGCCCGGCGCAGCCAACTCGCGCAGGCGCAGCAGGGTGGCCGGTGCGACGGTCGGGAGGCCGCCCTCGGTCGGCGAGTAGAGGCCGACCCGGGTCACGCGCCGTGCGCCGTCCACACGACCGGCGGAAAGCGCTCCGGTGATTGCATCCACGTCGAGCGCAGGATCCGAGAACTCGATCCGGCAGCCGCGGAATACGCGCCCGTCCTCGAACTTGGCAGTCGCGCCTTCGCGACTTCCACGCACCACTTTGGCGGTCGCAGCGGCCTGCTCGGCGACGGCCACGAGGTTCCGATCGTCCATCGTCGCAGGATAGCGACCGCACACCCCACAGCGTCACGCAGCCGCTTGCTCCGCTTCCGAAGCCGCCGCGTATCCCGTAAAGGGCACACGATTCGTCAGCCGGCGGATGCCAGTGATCGGGTCTTCGCGCTCCTCGGGCTGGACCAGCACGAGCGCGCGGCGACCCACCAACTCCTGTGCTTCCAATTCCAGCGTGCCCTCGACGGGGAAGCCCAGAATTTGGAGAACGAACTTGGCTCGGGGCATGCCACGCTCGGACCAGTGCAGCGAATCCCAGCAGGCGGTGCGGCCCTGCCATTCGCCGTGTTCCACCTCCCAGCGCAGGCCCCAGCGCAGGTGCCCAGACGGGCTGCGGGTCTCGCGCACCTCCACGATCTGGCAGGGGTACTCGCCCGGCGGCACTGACCTAAGGTCTTCGACGTTCTCTACTTTGCTCAAGTCGATCTGCATGTTTCCTCCTTGCCCACTCCACGGTCCGTAAAGTGGCGGGTGACGCGGAGTTTGCCCCCCCCGGCGGCACCGCCCACCTCCGCTCCCCGATTGGCCGCATGACTTCCTCGCGACCCCTGCTCTCCCTCCTCTTCGCCGCCCTCGCCGCCAGCACACCCTTGTGCGCGGCCGATGCCCTCCAGGAGCCGCAGGCAGGCGCTGAAGCCGCCATCGAGGCCACCCAGGACGCCGTCCAGGAGTCGGACGCCCGATTCTGGGAGACCGGAGGCTCACTGGACGTGGCATTCGGAGAGGCGCTCACGGTCGTCTCCTACCTGCCCTTCTACAACTTGCTCGGCGGTCCGAACGCTGAGCCTGTGAAGGACGCGGACGGTCAGCCGATCATGGGGCCGAACAACAAGCCGGTGGTGATTGCGCTGCCGGTAGTCGTCGTTTGGTTGGTGGTGGCCGCGGTCTTCTTCACCCTCTCCTGGCGCTTCATCAATTTCCGGATGTTCGGCCACGCGATCCAAGTGGTCCGCGGCAAGTACGACCACCCGGACGACCACGGCGAGGTCTCGCACTTCCAAGCTCTCGCGTCCGCGCTCTCCGCGACGGTTGGACTCGGCAACATCGCGGGCGTGGCGATCGCGATCTCGCTCGGTGGCCCAGGCGCGACCTTCTGGATGATCTGCGCAGGCCTGCTCGGCATGTCGCTGAAATTCACCGAGTGCACGCTCGGCCAGAAGTTCCGCAAGATCGACGCCGAAGGCCGCGTCAGCGGCGGCCCCATGCACTACTTGAAGGATGGTCTCGCCAAGCAGGGCTTCGCCGGCTTGGGGATCGTCCTGTCGGTGATGTTCACGATCTTCTGCATCGGCGGCTCGCTCGCCGGCGGCAACTCCTTCCAGGTCAACCAGTCGCTCGGCATCCTGCGCACCGAAGTTCCCTTCTTCGCCGACCACGGTTGGGTCTATGGCGTGATCATGGCGGTGCTGGTCGGCATCGTGATCATCGGCGGCATCAAGCGCATCGCGCAGACCGCCGAGAAGATCGTCCCGACGATGTGCGGCCTCTACTTGGTTGCCGGACTGATCGTGATTCTGGGCCATGCCAGCCAAGTTCCCGCGGCTCTCGGCCAGATCCTCAGCGGAGCCTTCAACGCCGACGCCATGTACGGCGGCGTGATCGGCACCCTAGTCATGGGATTCCGGCGAGCGGCCTTCTCGAACGAGGCCGGCGTGGGTTCGGCCGCGATCGCGCACAGCGCAGCCCGCACGGAGTACCCGGTGCGCGAGGGCGTGGTCGCCCTACTCGAGCCTTTCATCGACACCGTGATGATCTGCACGATGACCGCGCTGGTGATCGTGATCACGGGCGTCTACGACCCGGCCGGTCCGCACTCCGAACTCGTCGCGACTTCTCAGGGGGCGGCGCTGACGCGCGAAGCCTTCAAGTCGGTGGACATCCTCGGCATGTCGACCTGGTTCCCGTGGCTGCTGTTGATTGCGGTGGTGCTCTTCGCCTACTCGACCATGATCTCGTGGTCGTACTACGGCGAACGGTGCTGGACGCACATCTTCGGAGCCAAGTCTTCGCTGTCCTTCAAGATTCTGTTCTTGGTCTTCGTAGTGCTCGGCTCGATCGTGAGCGCAGCAAACGTGCTCGAGTTCGGCGACCTGATGATCTTGATCATGGCCTTCCCGAACATCCTCGGCCTCTACTTCTTGCGAGGAGTCGTGAAGAAAGATTTGCTCGAATACGAAGCGAAGTTGAAATCGGGAGAGATGACCGTTTACAAGTAACGGGTCGTGCATCCCCCCCCCTACTCCCCGGGCAGATCGAAGTTGCCCCGGCCGAGTTCGCCCTGACGCTCGCCGCAGGCGGCACGGGGGG
>JAQBVK010000038.1 GCA_027623585.1 Planctomycetota bacterium | reverse complement strand
CTCTACGAGCCGCTCGAATACCTGCTCGTGATCCAGCCGCAGGGCAAGGACTATGAATCTTTGCTCTATTGTGAAGGAGTTTCCGCCGAGGCGCTGAACGCCGCGATGCTGATGCTCGGCGTCGAAAAGGGCCTCAACGGATCGGTGAAGGCCGCTGAGCCCGCTCCGACGCTGGAGGAAGTTCAGAACGGGGCTGACCCGTCGATCGTGGTGCCGGCTTCGGGCGACGGCTTCTACTGCTATGTTTCATGGGAAGAAGAGATGGCCGGCCACAGTGAGCCGTACTGCTACCGCGCTGAGGATCTCGTCCTCAATGCGCGCACCGAGAACACCTACCAGCGCGGGAAGTGGGTGTATCTCGGTTCTCGATTCATCAAACCCCATAAGGATGCGGATGAATTCTTCGCCGCCCAAGGCGAAGGCAATTTGGTGAGTCTGTGCATCTTCGAGCCGGCCAATCATCTCCTCACGGGCGCCGACCCGGATGCCGATGACGAGCAGATCTGGTATCCGAACGTGTTCCTCCTGCCTCCGGCGGGGCATCCGGTCACGGTGACGTTCACGCGCCAAGCCTGGACCGGACCGCTGCAGTGAGCGCGGCGGCAGCGGCGGCGGTGGCGGCGCGTCTGCGCAGGGATGGCGCGAAGGCTGCGGCTGATGGACAATGCCGCTCGTCATGGCGATCCTTCCTCGGTTGCTCGGCAGGCTGATTCAGTTTTGAGTCCGGATCCCGAAAAGTTCGGTTTGTTCCTCGTCGGAGCGCGCGGCGCGATCGCGACGACGATCCTGCACGGCCTCGAAGCGATGCGCGCCGGCACGCCGCCGATCGGTCTGGTCACTGAGACCGGAATGTTCGCCAACGTGCGTCTCGCCGACCCCGCGCGCTTCCGCTGCAGCGGCTGGGACGTCGCCGGCGACGTGCACCGCGCGGCTTCGGATCTCGCGCGCACTGGGGTGCTGCCGCACGACCTCGTGGAGCTTGCGGCCGCCTTGCGGGACCGCTTCGAGATGGATCTTGCACCAGGCGTTCCCGAGCCTGAAGACGAGGACCTCGTCGACCCGCAATCCGCCGAGCGGCTGAAGTTGCCGCCTGCGCGCATGGTGGACGCGCTGCGCCACGACTTGCGCGAATGGTTACAGGAACCGCGCATGCGACGCGGCGTGGTGGTCTATCTCGCCTCGGCCGAGCGCTCGCGCCCACTCCCGCCGGGTTGGGACAACCCGGAGGCGAATCCGCTCGACCTGCTCGAAGTCGCGCCGGAAACGATTTCGCGTTCGCTGCTCTACGGCGCGGCCGCGATCGCCGAAGGTCTTCCGTACATCAACTTCACTTCGGCGCCCGGCGCAAGCGCTGCCGCCATGAGCGGGTGGGCGAAGCGCGTCGGCGTGCCGGTGTTCGGCAACGACGGCAAGACCGGCGAGACGCTGTTGAAGACCGCGCTCGCGCCGATGTTCCGCGACCGCCACCTCAACGTGATGTCGTGGGAGGGCTACAACATGCTCGGCAACCGCGACGGCGCCGCCCTCACGGATCCGATTCGCGCGCTCGGCAAGGTCGCCAACAAGGACGCGGTGCTGCACGAAATCCTGCCGAATCCGCGCCTCCACACCGGAGTGAGGATTGATTTCGTGCCGAGCCTGCACGATTGGAAGACTGCGATGGACTACGTCCACTTCGAGGGCTTTCTCGGCACGCACATGTCCTTGCAGTTCACCTGGCACGGCAGCGATTCCGCTCTCGCCGCGCCGCTGGTGATCGACCTCGCGCGGATCGCCATGCTCGCGCAAGACCGCGGCGAGGCGGGCGCTTTCGCGCCGGCCGCCGCCTTCTTCAAGAATCCGCTGGGCACTCGGGAGCAGGATTTCCACCGCCAGATGGCGATGCTGCATTCCTGGATCCTCGGCGGCTGAGCGCGGGTGGGCGATCTCCGCGTCGAGGACCTCGACTTCCCGCTGCCGGAGGAGCGCATTGCGCGGCAGCCGACGCGGGAGCGAAGCGAGGCGCGGCTTTTGGTGGTGCGGGGCGCGGGGGCGACGGCCTCGGCTGGAAGCCACGTGGAGCACCGCGGAGTCGCCGACCTCGGTAATTTCTTGGAGTCCGGCGATCTGTTGGTGTGCAATGACACGCGCGTGATGCAGGCGCGGCTCGAATTGCGCAAGCCGAGCGGCGGCCAGGCCGAAGGGCTATGGTTGGCCGACGAGGGGGGGGGGCGCGCGCGCCTGATGCTCTCGGGCGGGCGCCTGCGACCCGGTATCTTGCTCGCGACGATCACCGGAGGATCGCTCAGGCTGCTCGAGAAGCGCGCCCGTGGTGAGTGGATGGTGGAGCGCGCTGACGATGGCGACGAAACTTGGGAGGCTTGGTTGCAGCGCCATGGCGGCACGCCCTTGCCGCCTTACGTCCGTCGGCTTCGCTTGCTCGCGGGCGAAGCGACCGATTCCGCTGAAGACCGCGAGCGTTATCAGACGGTGTGGGCCCGCGACGCGGGTTCGGTGGCCGCGCCGACCGCCAGCCTGCACTTCGACCACGCCGCGCTCGCCGTGCTGCGTGAAAGGGGCGTCGACCTCGCGTGGCTGACGCTGCACGTCGGGCAGGGAACCTTCCTTCCGGTCAGCGCGCCGAGCCTCTCCAAACATGCGATGCACGAAGAAACCTTCATCGTTTCGGAAGAAACGGAGCGGGCGATCGCGGCTTGCCGCGCGCGTGGCGGCCGCGTGATCGCCGCTGGCACGACGGCATGCCGCGCCTTGGAGGCCTGGGCGCGCGGCGAACGCGGCGCCACGCGCTTGTTGATCGCGCCAGGGCACGAGTGGCGGGTCGTGGACGCGCTGCTCACCAACTTTCACACGCCGCGCAGCACCTTGCTCGCATTGGTCGCGGCCTTCGCCGAGCGCGCCGGCGCCGCAGACGGACTCGCCTTCGTCAAAGCGGTCTATGCCATCGCGATCGCTCGCGAGTACCGGTTCTACTCTTTCGGCGACGCGACCTTCTGGTTGCCGAGCAGCACGTAGGTATTTCGCTCGTGGCGCTCGATCGCGTCGAGCGAACGCTGCATGCCATCGAGTTTTTGTTCGAGCGAGTGCAGTGCGGCGATCATCTCGTTGCGCTGCGCAGCCGGATCGGGCAAGGTCGGCTTGGCCGGCTGGATCAGGCGGCCGTTCCGGATCACGCCTTGCTGCGGCTCGTCGGCGCGCACTCCGGCGGCGTAGCCGACGAAGCCGAACAGGCACGCCGCGGCGAGTAGACCGGCGGCCACGGTTCCACGTTGATTGCGTTCCATGAAAGAAGCCTAACCCGGAATTCAGGGTGAAAACCGAGTTCGGACGCCCGAATCCTTACTGAGAAACCCGTTTCAGACTGAATTTGAGCTGTCGCCCGGTCTCCTGGGCCGCTTTCAGTTGAACCGTGAGCGTGTCGCCTTCACGCGTGTAACTCGCGGTGCGCGGAAACTCGCGCTCCGGCGCTTCGAGCAGGAACTGATTCTCGGTCACACTGACCACTTGCATCGTCAACGGAGCCTCTGCCTCGCTCTTCCAAGGATCCAAGCCGCGGTTGAAGTGGCGCACGCGGAGCACCAGTCGTTGTGGCGCGCCGCCACGCGCTTGCCCCGGAATGATCGGGCCATCAGCGTCGGTCTGCGGCAACGCCGGGCCATCGAGTTCAATCGACATCAGTTCATAGAGATTGACCGCGCCGTGCGCGCCGGCATTGCGAAGCATCCCGCACATCGCGTCGCCGCGCGCCGCCGACCAAGTCTCTTCCATGAAGCTGCCGTCCTCGGCCTCCGAGCGCCAGGTGCCGTTCAGCCAGGCGAGATCGTCGAGCGCCATGGAACCCGTCGGTCCTGAGTCGCTGGCCGGAGTCAGCAGCAGCGGAAGCAGCAAGAATGCATTACGCGCACGGAGCATGCGCTCAAGGATACTACGAACATGAATACGCGTTCCCTGGCGCTGGCCGCGATCTTGATCGCGCCTGCTTGCACGAGTGTGGCCCTAACCCGCCCGCCCGCGAACGATTTGGAGCGCTCGGTGATTTTCCGGGAAGCCGCGGCCGACGGTTGGCATGGAATCAGCAGCGAGGATCCGATCTCAACGGCGGTCATGCGGATCATCGATCCTGCCGACGTGGACGCAGAGTCGCGGATCGAGGCGCTCCCCGACGCCGATCAGATCGCGACTGCCGCGCTCGCGCTGGGCGGAGACCCCGAGCGCACGAGCCTGAGGCTCGAGGCTTGGATCGAACGTCCGGGATCCGATCCCGTTCCCTTGCACCTGCCGGGTTATGACGCGCTCGATGAGCTCGATCTGCGCGCGACTCCGCGCGCGCTCGGCGACACGCCGCCCACTGCTCTCGATCTCACGCGCACGATGGCTCGCCAGGGGAGCCGCGTGCTGGTACGCGCCGTGCTCGAAGATCAGTCCGGAGTGCAACTCGGTGAGGCGCATGAATCGCGCTTCCGTATCGAGCAAATGGGTTGGCATTCGGAGTACCATCCGAGCGTAGTGCTCGCGAAGCCGGGCTATTCGGCCGCATCTGAGGCAAATTTTCGTTTCACGCCGGGCATCGCTTGGTTGCACAGCTACCGGCCGCGTCCGGACGAACAAGGCCACTGGCAAGACTGGATGCGTGCCACCAAGATGTCCATCGGACCGCACGCGATGCTGCTGCAGTTCGACAGCGAAGACGAAGTCGAGGTCGGCTTGGGCGTGACCGCCGGATTTTGGGGCGGCGTGTTGCAGCTCGGCTTCGGCTATAACCTCATGGCCGACGGTGGGCAGGACCGTCAGTACCTTTACATCGGTTCATCGATGATCTCGCTCGCGCAAGCCGCGGATCGCAGTTTCGGCGCGCTGTCCGGCTGGTAGGCGCCTCAGGCGAGCTTGCGGCGGAGCACGCCACGGCTCCAGAAGCCGGCAACGGCGACGAAGATCGCGAGCCCGACCAGGCAGGCCGCCGGGGTCGGAGTGCCGAGCCAAGTCTCGTCCAGCGGCATCGTGAACGACCACTCCTCGTCCGAGTAGACCGCGCGCAAGGGTTCGATCGCGAGCGTGACTGGATTCAGCAACACCAGGCCGCGCAGCCATTCCGGTAAGCGTTCGAGCGGCGCAAAGGCGCTTGACAGGAACACCATCGGCAAGGTGACGATCATCACGACCGCGAGCATCTCGAAATGGCGACGGAATTGGAACGCCAGCCCGAGCGAGACCGCGGTGAAGCCGAGAATCACGAGCAGCAAGGCGACGAGGCCGACTCCGGCGCCGAGCAGGCCGCCTTGGAAACGTACGCCGAGCGCCGCCGCGGCGCCGATGATCACCACACACTGCATCAAGGTGATCACGGCGATGTGAATCGCGCTGGCGAGCACGATCGAGAAGCGGTCGGCAAGCGGGGCGACGCGCAGGCGATCGAGGAAGCCGAGTTCGCGGTCGAACAGCAGCGGCACGCCGGCGTTCAGGCTGGCGTTGAAGGCGGTGAACAGCAGCGCGCCCGGTGTGACGAAGTCGAGATAAGGTCCGACGATCACCTCACGCATGGAATCTTTCAGAACCAGGACGAAAAGCGCCATCCAGATCAAGGGTTGAAAGAGTCCGCTGATCACGACGATGGGCCGCCGGCGCGTGTGGAGGAACCAGCGCCAAGCCTGAATGCGGGTTTCTTGCCAGAATTCGCGGCTCATCGCACTTCCTCCGCCGCGCCCCGCGTGGCGGCCAGATAAGCATCTTGCAGCGTGGGGCGGCGTTGGCCGAGCGCGGTCAGAACCACGCCGCGGCGCGCAGCTTCCTCGCGCAACGCGTCCGTCCAGACGCGTCCGTCCGCGCGCTCGGGCGCGGCCATCGCGCACTCGGCGCTGTCCGGCGACTCCGGCAGCGGCGTGCCGCCGAGCGCGCTGAACAGCTCATGGAGCAGCGCCCGGTCCTCAGCGCGTGGCGCGCTACGCACGGCCGCAGTCACGACCCAGGCGCCGAGGGCGTCGCGCAATTCCTGCGCGCTGCCGCTGCCCGCAACGCGTCCACGCGCGAGCAGCACGCAGCGATGAGCGAGCGACTCGGCCTCCTCGAAGTCGTGCGTGGCGAGCAGGATCGCCACTCCATCACGCGCGAGGCCGGCGAGCAGGGCCCACAAGCCACGTCGCGCCTCGTAGTCGAGCCCGGAGGAAGGCTCGTCGAGGATGAGCACGCGCGGACGGTGCAAGAGCGCACACGCCAGGTCGAGCCGGCGCTTCATGCCGCCCGAATAGGTCTCGACCGCGCGGTCGGCGGCTTCAGCCAATCCGAAACGTTGAAGCAATTCCTTGCCACGCGAGGAGGCTTCAACGCGCGGAAGATGCGCCAGTCCGGCCTGGAAGCGCAGCATCTCGGACCCGGTCAATAGCTTGTCGAGCGCGGACTCTTGTCCGGCGTAACCAAAGGCGCGGCGCGCTGCGCTCGGATTCGCTCCGACGTCGGCGCCGGCGACCTCAGCGCTCCCGGAGTCGAGCTTCTGCAAGGTCGTGAGGCTGCGGATCAGGGTGCTCTTGCCGGCGCCGTTCGGACCGAGCAGCGCCATCACTTCGCCCCCGGCGATTTCGAAGGAGACCCCGCAGAGCGCATCGACCGTCCCGTAGCGTTTGCGTGCGTCGCGCACGCAGAGGAGGGGGGCGGCGCTCATGCCCATAGTCTGCGGTCGAGCACCATCAGAATGAACAGCACGGGCAGATAGGCGAGACTGATCCAGAGCAGCAGCCGCGCGCGTGGCGCGGTGCGGCGCAGTCCGAAGCTCAGCACGACGGCGAGAAAAGCCAGCGATGCGGAGAAGGCGCCGAAAAAGTAGACGCGTCCTGCAAAGCCGACGAAGGTGGGCAGCAGGCTGGCCGGAAGCAGGACCAAGGCCCAGTGCACCGCTTGACGGCCGCTGACCGCGCCGGTGGGGTCCACTTGTGACAGCATGCGTAGGCCGCCGCGGGCGTAGTCGTCCCGATACAGCCACGCGATCGAGAAGAAGTGCGGCAATTGCCACAGGAACAGGATCAAGAACAAGACGCCGGCGCGCAGGTCGAGTCCGTTGCCCGCCGCGGCGTAGCCGACCAACAACGGCAAAGCGCCGGGGAAGGCGCCGACGATCGTGTTGAGCGGCGTGATTCGCTTCAGCGGCGTGTAGACGAAGCAATAGGAGAACACCATCACCACCGCCAGCCACGCGCACAGCGGATTCAAGAAGGCGAGTAGCCATCCGCAACCAAGGGCACCGCTGATCACCGCGACGGTGCCCGCTGCGCGGCGGCTGATGCGCCCGGCCGGAATCGGACGCTCACGCGTGCGAAGCATCGCCGCGTCGATCTCGGCCTCGATCGTCTGATTGCCAGCCGCCGCCGCGGAAGAGGCCAGCGTCAGTCCTATGCAAAGGTGAAGAATTTCACGGCCGTCCCACTCGCCGTTGTTGGCGATCCAAGCGCACACCGCAGCGGCGGGAGTCGCGAATGCTTGGATCCGCGCCTTGCTCAGCGCGATCCAATCGCCAACGATGCTCATGCGGAGTCCTCTGACGTGATTCGCCAACGCGCTTGGATCGCAAGCGTGGCCGCGTTTGCCATGACGAGCACGCCGACGAGCAGGTGCGCGGTCGCGAGGGCCGCCTGGAGCAGGAATTGCGCGCGCTGCTCTTGGGAAGCTGCAGCGAGCGGTCCGAGCAGCCAAGTCCAAGCGCCGGCACCAAGCAGCGTTTGCACCGAAAGGAGTGCGAGCATTCTGATGCCGCTCCGGCGCGCGGCGACCGAGGCTCCACAGTCGCGAGCCGCGAGGTGCGCTGCATAGAGCAGCACCGCCGCCGTCGTCAGCGCGAGCACCAAGTGCCCGGCGAAGGCGCCCTGCTTGTGGCGCAGGCTTGCGGCGGTGAAGAGATTGACGAACAGCAGGCAGAAGCCGAGCAAGCTCCAGCGACGCAACTTCGCGGCTGCCGTGGCAGGCACGGGCACCGCCGGCTCGTCCCAGCGCGGATCGACGCGATGGCACAGCGCGACGATCAGCACCACCACGAATTGAGCACCGAGTGCGTGCACGATCGCACCCCCGTACGAGTTGGTGAGCACTCGGAACGCGCCGAGCAAGCCCTGCGCGACCGTGGCGAGCAAGGCGGCGAGCGCCAGGAGCCGCGCGGCGCGCGGCACGCCGCGTCCGAACCATGCCGCCGCCGCGGCCGCCATCACCAGGATGCCGGTGAGCACTCCGGCTTGCCGATGGGTGTGCTCGACCACCGAGCCGAGTCCGAACTCTTCGGCCATCTCCGTATAGATGAACGAAAAGAGGCTGCCGCCGTTGATGTCCGGCCAGGTCGGGTAGGCCATGCCGACTTCAGCGCTCGTGATGGTGCCGCCAATACCCACCGTGAGGGCAATCGTGAACCATAGCGCGGCAGTAGCAAGTCGGCGCACCCGCACGCGGGCGGAGAAATCAATCATCGTTCCGCGATCGCGCGGAGATGTGCGACCAGATCGGAGATCTCGCCGTCGCTGAGACGGTCGCCGTGGGCGGGCATCGGCGTCCCTTTGACCCCCGCGTGAATGCGCCGGAACAAGTTCTCGGGGCTTCCGCCGCCGTGATACTGCGCACGGCGCAGGTCGCGAGGTTGCGCGGGAAAACTCCAGGCGTCCTGCAGTAGCCAGCGCTCGCGTTCCGCATCCCACACCGCGGGTCCTCGGCCAGAGCCGTCCGCGCCGTGACAGGTGGCGCAACCGACCGCCGGATCGGCGTAGAGCCGCGCGCCGCGTCGCGCGGCTTCCGGATCATCCGCGTCGAACTCCGGAACGCGCACCTGGGGGGCGTTCGCGGCATCCCACGCGCTGAGCACTTCCTTACGCGCCGCCGAGTACGCCGCTTGCGGATCCACGCCGGCTCGCGCGCGCTCGCGCGCGGAGTATTCGAGCTCGCCGCGAATCAGTATCCACATCGCGTAGTCGACCAAGGCTCCGAAGGTCGGCTCACGCAAGCGGCCGAAAGAACTCATCGCGGTGGAGGGGAGTCCTTCGCGCAGCGTGCGCTCGAGGTCACCGCGTCGTGCGCGCGCGCCTGCGACCGTACTGGTGTACTTCACCATGCCGAGGCTGAAGTCACGCGGGCGCGGGGTCAGCATCGCTGCGGTCGTCGTGTCGGCGCGTCCGGTGGGACCATGGCACTGCAGGCATTGGGTACGGAAAGCGGTCGCGCCGAGACGCAACACGGTGTTTCCGTCCTCACTCGCCGCCGGCAGCCCCGCGAGCTCGAAACCCGCGGGTGCGCGCGGCGCTCCGAAGCTGCCGAAGTCAGCCTGGAGCAGGTTGAGCACTGCGCGCTCCTCGTTACTGAATGGCGTCTCGGGAGCGCGCGACGGCTCGTGATCCGGAGCCGCGAAGATCAAGGTCAAGCTGACTCCCGCCAACGCGAGTAGAACCACCGCGCCGATCGCGCAGGCCTCGGCGGTCTTCATTCCGCGGCACCTGCGGCCAATCGAAGCTCGTGCAATGCTGCTGCGCCAGATCCGGTCCACTGGTAGAGCACGAAGTAGATCAGCACGCCGGTCACCGACACGAACAGCCAAATCGGGAAGGTGATGCGCGCGAGCCTGCGATGCGCGGGGCGACGGTCACGCAAGCCGAGCCAGATCGTGCGCATCGCGAGAAAGGGCACCACCGCTGCGAGCACGGTGTGCGCGAGGAGCATCACCAGATACGGCGTCCGGCCCCAATCCGGCCCCGCGTATTCGACGCGAATCCGGTAATGGAAGTGGAACCATAGATAGGAAGCGAGGAACAAGATCGAGCAGCCGAATGCAGCCAGCATGGCATTCTTGTGCGCGCGCTCGCGGCCGCGGTGGATCAAGACGACGCCGACGATCAGCAGCACTCCAGCGCAGCTGTTCAGCACCGCGTTGAGGGCAGGGAAGACTGCGGGGTCCATGGGGTTAGCGCGCTTCGGCGATCACCGCGCGGATGGCTTCGCGCAGCGGGAGTCGCGCGGCGGGATCGAGCGCGTCGTAATAGCCACGCACGCGCCCCCGTGCGTCGACCAGCACGAGTCGCGAAGAGTGAAGGATGTCGCCATCGGCTCCCAACTCTTCACCAAAGGCGAGCAGGAAGGAGCGCTCGCAGAGTTCACGAATCGCTGCACGATCGCCGGTGAGCAGGCGCCAGCGATCTTGCGGCAGCGCGTTCTGGGTCGCGTGCGCGTGGAGGACGTCCGGCGTGTCGGTCTCCGGATCCACGGTGATCGAGAGGAATCGCAGCGCGGGTTCATCCCCGAACTCTTGCGCCAGCTCCAGCATCGCCCGGGTGAGCAGCGGGCAGAAGCTCGGGCAAGAGGTGAAGAAGAAGTCGGCGACCCAGACGGAGCCCTGGAGCTGCTCGAGTCCGAAGCCTTGGCCGTCTTGATCAGTCAGAGTGAACTCCGCGACCTTGCCGATCGGTTCCGGACCGGCCGTTGCCGAGGGCGAACACGCCACTGCGAGCGTCATCGCGGCGAATGCGGTCAGATGTGCCATTGCGGTGCTCTGCGCCATCAGGGGGGCCTAGGATACGGACGCGCCGTGGCCCAACTCCTCTGGATCGCACTCGCCGGAGCCGCCGGCACGCTCGCGCGCTACGGCGTGCATCGCGGCTCGATCGCCCTGCTCGGCGCCGCTTTCCCATGGGGGACGCTCGCGGTCAACGGGCTCGGCTGCCTCGTGTTCGGCTACGTGTGGAGCCGCGCGCAGGAGCAAGGCACGATCCCGCTCGAAGTCGCGACTCCGCTGATGATTGGTTTTCTGGGCGCATTCACGACCTTCTCGACCTTCGCTTTCGAAACGACCGTGTTATTGCGTCAGAGCGCGTGGGGAGCTGCTGCCGCGAACATGCTGATGAACCAGGTGCTCGGATTCGGCCTGTTCGCGCTCGGCCTGTACCTCGCTCGCTCGCGCTGAATCACGAGGCCCGCAGCGGGTGCTCGCCGCGCGCGCGGCGGCGATCGTTGAGCGCACCAAGGGCGGCGTGCTCGCTGGCCAGGAACTTGAGCATCTGGCTCTTGCTGACCCGGAACGCGGCGGCGGTGCGCTCGAGGTCGTCTCCATCGGCGGCGAGGCGGTCGAGGACCTCGGCCAGCAGCGCAGGGAAGTCGTTGTGATCGTGGTTCACACGGATCTTTCCGCCGCGCGCGCGTCCCTGCCAGAGCGGGCTGGGCTGATACTCCTCCGGATCTCCGAAATCCTCCTCGCGTGGAGGGTTTCGATAGTCGAGGGCAAGCCGGAGCCGAAGTCTGTACAAGGCTTCAACCTTGTTTTCAAGCTGACTGCGGCGCTCCGTCGCTCGGCCCTGGGTGCCAGTGGGCAAATGGCTGAGGCGTACGCCCGTGTGCACTTTGTTGCGGTGCTGGCCTCCTGGCCCCGCCGAACGGATGGCCTCCATACGGCAATCGGTCTCCAGCGCCTCCAGGGGAAGGCGGGCCGGGTGAGCGGGTGCTTCAGGCATGCGGGACGGCGGCGGCGCGCAATATTCGGCGCGGCGCTCAGCCCCCTAGGGTACAAATGGAGGAACCGGCTTGCTGCGCTTAGCGTCCCTGCAGCAAGGTGGGAGTCCGTCTCATGCTGTCTTCGATTCTCTTTTCACTCTTTTCCCTGACCTTTCTGGCCGGCCAACAGCCTGCCGAACTTCATTGGACCGACCTCGGTTTCGACCGCGGGGTGTTCCAGATTGCCGATCTCGAGGCCTTCGAGTCCGCCGCCGTGCGGCTCAACGACGACCTCGCCTTGAAGTCCGGTCGCGTTCCCGCGCCGATTCCCGGCTACACCCTGGCCGGACGTGTGATCGTCCAGACCGTGGATGGGGGCGCACTCGCCGCCTTGACCGACGGTCTTGGCGCTTCGAGTTGCGATCCGCTCGCGGATTTGCCCGACTTCTGGCTGGTGGATGCCGGCTCGGTCGGCGCCGCGCTGATGTTGCGAGAAGCCCTCGCTTCGGTGTACGGCCAGAGCGCGGTCTATCTGGACGCGCGCCGCCCCTGGGCTGAGCGCCTGCCGAGCGACCCCGGTTTCACGAACCAGTGGCATCTCCGCAACACCGTCAACCCGCTGTTCGACGCCAACGTCGAAGGCGCTTGGAACGCCGGCTACACCGGCCAAGGAGTGGTGATCGGAATCATTGACGGCGGCATCTACGTCGGCCATCCGGATCTCGATGGCAACTACAACGCGACGGCGAGTCAGAGCGGCAGCGGCTCGAGCCATGGCACTTCCTGCGCGGGAGTCGCGGCGGCGGAGGAGGGCAACGGCCAAGGCGGCGTCGGCGCTGCGTACGACGCGCAGTGGTCGAGCATGTACTACGGCTTTTCGAGCCAGAATGCTTCCTCCTTCGCTCATCGCAACGACCTCAACGACATCAAATCGAATTCTTGGGGTCCCGCGGACAACGGCACGCTGGCCTACTGGACGACCGCTGAATCAGCGGCGATCCAGACTGCCGCGACG
>JAQBVK010000037.1 GCA_027623585.1 Planctomycetota bacterium | reverse complement strand
CGGGCACGACGCGCGACCGTCTCGAGGCGATATGGCCCGTGGCCGGCGCGGAGTTGCCGTGGCGATTGCTCGACGGGCCGGGCGCTGGCGCGGATGCGGTGGATGCGCGCGACGCCGCCGCGCGCGCGCGCGCCGCGAGCGAACCCGACGGCGCGGATTTCGTGTGGCTCTGCGTGGATCTCTCCGACCCCGCCGGTCATGATCCATCGATCACGATCGAAGAGCCGCATCTGATCGTCCTGACCAAGGCCGAGTTGCCCGCCCGCGCGATGCTCCCTCCGAGTTCTCTGCGCTCTGCGGTCGCCGTGAGTGTTGTGCGCGGAACCGGCTTCGACGAATTGGAGCACGCCACGGCCCACGCCTGCGCCGAGCGCGAGCAGGCTCTCGCCGCGCGCCTCGCCTCGGCCGCGCGTCACGCCGAGGCCTTCGAATGCGCCGCAGCGGCCGTCGAACGCGCGCAGAGTTGGAACTCACAAGGCGGGGCGCAGGACCTCGTCGCCGAAGAGTTGCGCGCTGCCCTGAACGCGCTCGCGGAACTCGCTGGCGCGCTCTTGCCGGAGGCCTTGCTCGACCGTTTGTTCGCGCGCTTCTGCGTTGGGAAATGAGCGAGCTCCACGACCTCCTCGTGATCGGCGGCGGCGTGAACGGCTGCGCGATCGCGCGCGACGCCGCGGGGCGCGGCTGGAAGGTGGCCTTGATCGAGCGCGGTGATCTCGCGGGCGCCACCAGCAGCGCTACCAGCAAATTGATCCACGGCGGACTGCGCTATCTCGAGCATCGTGAGTTTCGCCTCGTGCGCGAAGCGTTGCGCGAACGCGCGCTGCTGCTCAAGGGCGCGCCGCACCTGGTGGAACCGCTGCGATTGCTGCTGCCGCATGATTCGGCGCAGCGACCGCGCTGGCTGTTGCGCCTCGGCCTGTTGCTCTACGACCGCATCGGCGGCGCGGGCGCGCTGCCCGCTTCCAGCGCCGTGGACCTCAGCACCGATCCTGGCGGCGCGGCGCTGAAGGATTCCTTCCGTCACGGATTCGCTTACCACGATGCGCGCACCGATGACGCGCGGCTCGTGATCGCGCTCGCGCGGGACGCCGCCGCGCGCGGCGCGTTGGTGCGTACGCGGACATCCTTGATCTCCGCGCGGCGCTCCACGGACGCTTGGGAGGCGCAAGTGCAGCGCCACGATGCGGAGAGTGGCGCGCCGCTCGGAGACCGTGAAACGATCCGCGCGCGCGCGTTGGTGAACGCCGCCGGTCCATGGGTGATGGAAGTCGCGGGCCGCGTGGCTGCTCGGCCGCCTGCGGCGCGAGTGCGTCTGGTTCAGGGAACGCATCTGGTGCTCCGTCGAACTTGGGAAGGGAAGCACGGCTATCTGTTCCAGAACGCGGATCGCCGAGTCGTCTTTCTGCTGCCGTGGGGGCGCGAGCTTGCGTTGCTCGGCACCACGGACACGCCCTTGCACGGAGCGCCCGAGTCTTCAGCCCCGCGCGCCGAAGAAGTGGAGTATCTGTGCCGGGCCGCCGCGCGCTGGCTCAAAGATCCGCCGCGGCCGGAGCAGGTGTTGGCTAGTTTCAGCGGCGTTCGACCGCTGTTCGACGACGGGCGGGGAGATCCGGCGCGGGGGACGCGCGACCGCAAATTGCTGCTCGACCGCGAGGTGCCTACGGTGCCGATTCTGCACCTCTTCGGAGGCAAGCTCACGACCCACCGTGCGCTCGCCGAGGAGGCGCTCGCGCTGCTCGAGCCCTGCTTGCCGCCAGCTGGCCCAGCCTGGACCGCTGCGGCGAGTTTGCCGGGCGGCGGGCGGTCCCGCGAAGTGCTGGCCGGCGAACTGCGCCGGCGAATCCCCGAACTGGACTCCGATCTCGCCGACGATCTGGCGGCCCGGCACGGCGAGCAAGCGCTGCGCGTGATCGCTCACGCCCACAGCCTCGCGGACCTGGGGCCGGAGATCGTGCCCGGCCTGCTCTCCGCCGAGTTGGATTGGTTTCTGCGCGAAGAGTTTGCGCAAAGCGCTCAGGACGTGCTGTTCCGGCGCACGCGCCTGGGCTGGACCTTGGCGCCCGAAGCGCAGCGCGCGCTCACGGAAGTGGTCAGAAAGCGGCGGCAAAGCGTGCTGGATCGTCGGTGAAGACCGCGGCCACGCCGAACTCGTACAGGGCACGCGCGCGCGCGCAATCGTTCACGGTGTAGGCGAGTAGGCTTGCGCCGTCGGCGCGGAGAGCGATTGAGCGCTCCAAGTCGAGCGCTCCCTCGGCCACGTGTACGCTCGCGCAACCGAGCGCGCGCGCTCGATGTCCCGCGTCGATCGGCGCTCCGTGGCACAACAGTCCGCGCGCGATCTTCGGCATGCGCCGCGCGGCGCACTCCAAGGCTTCGATCTCGAAGGCGGAAACGATCACCGGCACCTGGCATTTCTCCAGGGCCTCCGCCACCGCCGCGACCAGCGCGTCCTCGCCGCCCGCCTCGGCCTTCAACTCGAGGTTCGCGCCGAGGCCGAGCGCGGCGCAGCACTCCAGTGCTTGAGCGAGCGAAGGGATCGCCTCGCCGCGGAAGTCGTGGCCGAACCAACTGCCGGCGTCCAGCCCGCGCAGATCCGCCCAGCGCTGAGCCGCAAGCGGCCCACAGCCGTTGGTCGTGCGCTCGAGTGTGGCGTCATGGAGCAACACCGGCCGCCCGTCGGCCGTGAGGCGCAGATCGAACTCCACCCACTGCGCTCCGTCGGCGGCGGCGCGCCGCAGGCTGGCCAAGGTGTTCTCCGGCGCGCGCTCCGCGGCGCCCCGGTGACCGATCCAGCGTGGGAGCGGCGGGTGAGGGGGATGCGACATGGCGCGCCTCTATCCTGGATCAGCGCTACCCCTTGTGGTAGAACCCCTCTGGAGATCCCGCGACCGCGACTGCTGGCCTTTGCGCTGCCCCTACTGCAACACGGACAACGATCGAGTCATCGATTCCCGGGCCTCTGCCGACGGAATCTCGATCCGGCGACGCCGCGAATGCCTCGAGTGCAGTCGCCGCTTCACGACCTATGAGCGCATGGAGGAGACTCCGCTACGGGTGGTGAAGAAGGACGGCTCCCGCGTGCCCTTCGACCGCAGCCAGATTCTCAAAGGCATGCTCAAGGCCTGCGAGAAGCGTCCGGTCGCCATGGAAGATCTCGAGCGCATCACTTCCGACATCGAGCGGCGTCTGACCGAGATGTTTGATCGCGAAGTCAGCAGCAAATACATCGGCCAGTTGGTGATGGAAGAGTTGAAGAAGCTCGACCAGGTCGCCTACGTGCGCTTCGCCAGTGTTTACCGCGAGTTCAAAGACGTCCAACAGTTTCTCGAAGAGTTGAAGCCATTGCTTCAGAAGGGCGGCGGAGCGTGAGCGCCGGCAAGGTGCCCACCCGCGTGCGCAAGCGCGACGGCTCGGACGTTGCGTTCGAAGAGTTGCGTCTCGTCGAGTCGCTGGAGATCGCCTTGGAAACCGCCGGTGAGAATCCGGATCACGCGAGACAGTTCACCGAAGTGGTGATGCTGCGCCTCGCGCAGGAAGCTTGCGAGCCCGCGGCGACGACCAGCATTTCCGAGCACGTGGAAACGGTGCTGCGCGAGTATGGCTGCCCGGCTGCGGCGACGGCCTATCGCAGTTATCGCTTCGACGAAGAGGAACTGGTCGCCGATCTTCGCGTCCACGGCCAGGATGGGCGGGAGGAGCGCAGCGCGCCGTGGGATCGCGCGCGGCTCGCGCGTTCCCTGATGCGCGATCGTTATCTCGAAGGCGTGGTTTCGCGCCGCATCGCGCGGCGGGTCGAACGGCGCGCGATCGCGATGGCGCTGCGTCACTTGACCGGCCGCCTGGTCGCGGCGCTGGCCGACAACGAGTGCCGTACTGCCGGTCTCGCCTCGGGGCCGCCGACCCCGGAACGCCTCGGCCTCGATCGTCGTCATCTGCGCGCCTGGCTCGGCGGCTCTTGCCTGCCGCTCGGGCTCGGCGGGACCTCGCTGCCGACGCTCGGACCGGATGCGCAGGACCCGCGCCCCGCGCTGGGTGAAGAGCTCCTTGCGCGTTTCGCGCTCGAGGAAGTCTTCGGCGCCGCCGAGCGCGAGTCGTGGAGCGCAGGCCGTTTCGAGGTGCCGGGTCTCGGCGATTGGTTGCGCCCGGTCTGCGTACGGTTGCGCCCTGGCGATGGCGAAGAAGAAGATGCCTTCTGGCAGCGGGTCGCCGAGCACCGCCCCTTGTCGCGCGAGTTGCAGGTCTTTGTGCCGGCTTGGTTCGCGGCCGGAACGCGCTCGGCGGAGGCGCCGCTCTGGCTGCGGGCCGCGGGTTGCCGGATGCGTTTCGTGACCGCCGATTCCGCGCTCGCCGAAGAGTGGAGCCGGCGTGGCTACTGGCACGCAATGCCGGTCGCCGCCTATCTCGCCCTCCCCGACGCACAGCGCGCTGGGCTCGCGGAGCAGCAGCGCACGCTCCTGCAGTGGCAGCCGCCCCAGCCGCGCTTGCCTCCGACCGGGGAGCGCGCGCGCCGTGTGACCGATCGCAGCGCAGTGATCAACCTCGCCGCTGCCGCGCGGGCGGCCGGCGCTTGGGAAGAGGCGGTGTTCCACGCGGCCGTCTCCGAGAGCCTCGCGGATGCCTGCCGCGCGCTCATGCTCCTCGCGCGCCGCGCCGATGCCGAGTCTTTGCCGCGCATCGTGCTGCTTCCGGCCGGACTCCGTGCCGCCGCCGAGATCCTCTTCCCCGATGCCGGCGTTCGCAACGGCCGCATGCGCCGCTTCGTGCTCGCCCTCCGCGACGTCTTCGACCGCGAGCCGCGCAAACTCGGGCTGCGCGCCGAGCACTTTGCTCCACCGCTGGCCGAGGCAGCCGGCGCGCGCCTCGCAGAGCGTTCTGAAGCGGAATTGAGCTCGGCGCTGGACATCGGCTGGTGCTCGGGCCTCGAATCCGGTGAAATGGTCACCTTGGCCCTCGACACCGCCCCTTGGCTGGAACTCCCGGCCGCCGCCGTCGAATCAGCGCCGTGGGCGGCGCGGCTGCTTCCTGGCAGCGCCCGGCCGCCGCGCGAGACCGTCTGAATCCATGTACCTCAAGCGCATCGAACTCGAGGGCTTCAAGTCCTTCGCCGAACGCACGGTGATTCCGGTCGAGCGTGGGCTTACCGGCATCGTGGGACCGAACGGCTGCGGCAAGTCCAACGTGGTCGATGCCTTGCTGTGGGTGCTCGGCGAGCGCTCCGCGAAAGCGCTGCGCGCGGACGCGATGGAGGACGTGATCTTCAAAGGCGCCGAAGGACGGAGCAGCGCGCCGTACGCGATGGTCGAAGTCGTGCTCGGAGATCCGGAAGGGCAGGTCTCGGAGCCTGGCGGCGAAGTCGCCGTCACACGCCGCCTGTTCAGCACCGGCGAGAGCGAGTACTTGCTGCAAGGCCGCAAGGTGCGGCGCAAGGACGTGCGCGACATGTTGATGGATACTGGGCTCGGCGTGCGCGGCTACATGGTGCTTGCGCAGGGCAAGATCGATGCGGTGCTCGCCGCCAACCCGGCCGAACGGCGCGGCGTGTTCGAGGAAGCATCCGGCATCTCGCGCTATAAGGCGCGCAAACGGGAAGCGCAACTCAAGCTCGAGAAGGTCGCCCAAGATCTGACCCGCGTCGACGACGTGCTGGGTGAGGTTGGCAAGGCGGTGCGTTCGTTGCGGCTGCAGGCCGGCAAGGCGCGTCGTTGGATCGAGATGCGCGATCGCTACCGCGAGCTCCGCGCGCGGATCGCGTGCGCCGACAGCATGGAAATGAGCGCGAACGAACGCGCGTTACGCGAGGCCTTGCGCGGACTCGAAGAGCAGATCGAAAACCTGCGCCATGAGCGGCGTTCGGCCGAAGAATTGGTGCAGGCGCTGGAACGGGAGGAGGAAATCCTTCGCGAACGCCACGAGGCTCTGCGCGCAGAGAGCGGCGAGGTGAAGGAACGCGTCGCCGCGCTCGAAGAGCGCATTGCCGGTCTGGAAACGCGTGCCTCCGAGGGCGAAACGCGCATCGGCCGCGACCGCGTGCGCCTGGAGGCCTTGCGCGCCCGATTGGAGAGCGAAGCCGCAACCCTCGCGGAATTCGGCGAAGCGTCGCAACGCCAAGCAGCGGCATTGATTGCGGCGCGCACGGCCGCGCAAGACGCCGAGTTCGCCTTTGCGGCCGCGCGCGACGCGCGTGCGAAGTTGCGGGCGCGGCTCGAGGAGTTGCGCGGAGCGATGCTCTCCGCGCTCGATGAGCGGACCCAACGGCATAATCAGGTCGCGCTCGCCGCGAAGCAACGCGGCGAGGCCGAAGGCCATCTGCGCGCGCTCGAACGGCGTCACGCCGAGAACGGAACCGAGTCCGCCGCGGCCGCGCGTGTCGCCGAAGAATTGGAGCGCAGCACCGGCGAAGCGACCGCGAGCCTACGCGCCGCTCAGGCGCAGGCGGAGCAACGGCTGCGGCAGCGTGACGCGCTGCGCGACGAGCACACCGGCTGCGGCACGGCGACGCACGAAGCTCGTCAGCGTGCATCAGCGGCGCGCGCGCGCTGGGAAGCCATGCGCGCGGTGGAGGAGGAGACTGCCGCAGTACCGTCGCACCTGCAGTCCTTGCGCGCGGCGAAGAGCGAGGATCGCGCGTGGTTGTTGGATGGCATCGAGATCGAAGCGCCGTGGGATCGGCTGGTCGAGAACCTTCTCGGCCGGATGCAGCATGCGTTCTGGGTCGAGGACCGACGCGCCGCGCTGAAGCAAGAGCCGAAGGGCGGCGCTGCCGACTTCTTGTTCCCCGCCGCTGCTGCCGATTCCCTCGTAGCCATTCCTGGCACGACGCCGTTGGCGGATCGGATCGGCGGCGAACCGGCGCGCGCCGCCGCGCTGTGCCGCCGCCTCGGCGCGGTGTACACCGTGGACGACTCCGCGGAGGCCGCGCGCCTCGCCGAGGCGCATCCGCGCGCGACCTTCCTTTCGCGCGACGGCGAAGCGCATGGCACCGGCTGGTCCCGCCGCGGGATCTTGCTCGAAGAAGCTGCCGGACCGCTCGCGCGGCGAAACGATCGCGAACGCGCGCAACAGAGCGTGGATCGGCAAGAAGCCGAGTTGGAGCGCGCGATTGAAGTCGAGGCGCGCGCCGCGGCCGCGCTGCGCGCCGCCGAAGTCGCATTTTCGAGCGCCGAAGAAACTCGGCGCAAGGCGCAGGCCGCGGATGACGACCTGGTCGCCAAGCGCGAGAACGCGCGCAAGCGAGCCGAAGCCCTCGCCCAGGAAGCCCGCGCCCTTCAAGCCGAGGAAGACTCGCTCCAGGCCGCCGCCGCGGCCGCTCGCGACGCCGAAGCCACGGCAGCGCTCGCGCGGGACGTTGCGGAGCAGCGCCGGCTGGCCGCCCAGCAGGAGTTGCAGTCCTTGCAAGCCGAGAGCGCGCGCCGTGACGAAGCGTATGACTCGAGTGGTCAGGCCGCGCATGAGGCGCGCGCCGGCGTCGACCAGTCCGCGCGCGAACACGCTCACGCGCTCCAGGCCTGCGCCGAGCACGATTCCGCCGCCGGACTGATCCGCGGAGAACTCGTGGCGGTCGAAGGCGAAGTCGGCGGTTTGGCGGGTGGCCTCGGTGATCTGCGCGCCTCGGCGGCGTCTTCACGCACGGAGCGCGATGAGTTGCTCCATCGCCGCGCCGCGCTGTCTGAGCGCACCGAAGAAGCCGCCGTGCAGGCGCGTCGAGCGGCGGAGGGACTGGCGAGCGCTCGCCAGCGGCTCGGCGGTGAAAGCGGCCGGCTGGAGGCGTTACTCGGCGATCGTCAGGAGCAAGCGCTGCACCTGCAGCGCGTCGAGATGGGGCGCGCCGAATTGGTGCGCGGCGTGGTCGAAGAGTTCGGCCAGAGCATCGACGACCTCGCGCGCTCGCTCGCGGTGGATCCCGCACGGCCGCTGCCGGCGGACTGTGACGAAGCCGCGCTGCGTGCAGAACTTGCTGAGTTGCGCGCGCGCATCGAGTCCCTCGGCGCGGTCAACCTCGAAGCGGTTCAGGAATTGGAGGAGCGCGAGCAGCGGCTGTTGTTCCTCGAGAGCGAACGAACCGATCTGACCGGCGCGCGGGCCGAGCTCGAAGCCACCTTGACCGATCTCGACCGCGAGTGCGGCGCACGTTTCCTCGAGACCTTTACCGCGGTGCAGGGGCATTTCGAGCAGATTTTCCGCCGCCTGTTCCGTGGCGGCCGCGCGGAATTACACCTCGAAGAGGGCGTCCATCCGCTCGATGCCGGCATCGAAATCAGCGTCCGGCCGCCGGGCAAGGAACTGCGTTCGATCAACCTGCTCTCCGGTGGTGAGCGCACCCTCACGGCGCTTGCCTTGTTGCTGGCGGTGTTCCATTCGCGCCCGTCGCCGTTCTGCCTGCTCGACGAGGTCGATGCCGCGCTCGACGATGCGAACGTGGAGCGATTCCTCGACGCGCTGCACGACTTCACCGGAACCACCCAGTTCCTGGTGGTGACGCACAACCGCATCACCATGGCGCGCTGCTCGCGGCTGTTCGGCGTGACCATGCGCCGGCGGGGCGTCTCGATGGTCGTCAGCGTCGAGCTCGACGAGTTGCCCGAGGAGCCAAGAGCTGAACTGGGCAACGCCTCCGAGGTGGATGCGCCGCGCGGGCGCGGGCTTCCGCCGCGCACCGCGCCGCCGACCGAGCGCGCGCTTGAATCCGGTGGAAACTAATCGGGCGCCGCGGCGTCCGATTAGTTCTGCGCGAAGGCTTGCTCAATGGCGGGAGGGCCAGGCGGCCGACGCGGCCGATGCTCTCGGCGCTGACGTTCTCCATCGTATCGGTCACTTCGTGCCAAAACGCGTTGTTCGGACCGTAGCGGAAATCGATTAGGTTCGAGACTGGAATGCCGAGGCGGCGGAAGTGGATGTGGTCGTCCTTGATCTCCTGGGATCCGACGAAGAGCCGCTTGTCGCCCAGCGCGTGCGCGGTGGTTTCGAAGATCTTGCGCAGCCGCGAGTCGGTGCTGGATTCGATCAGCAGCCCGAGATCCTTGTCGCCGATCAGGTCGAAGAGCAAAAAGGCGCGCACTTGACTCTGGGTCTCGGATGATTTGAGCAGCAGGGCTTCGTGGCGGCTGCCGAAGGTCGAGTTGGTGTCGTCGTCCCAAGCGATGGGCGGAAACTTTTCCTCACCGTCGAAGAAGGCCAGCACCAGGCTCATGCCCGTACGCGGCTCCTTGCCGCCGAGTTGCCGTCCGATCTCCAGCAGCAAGGCCGTTGAAGATCCGCCGTCGTTCGCGCCGAGGAAGCCGGGTTTGTCGTACGTGTCGTAATGGGTTGCGAGCCAGATTTCGCCGGCTTCGGTGCCGGCGCGGCGCGCGATGAAATTGGTCCCTTGCACCGGTCCTTTGCGCTGCGCGCCCTCCGGCGGCACCGCTTCGAAGCTGTTCTCGGTGATCTTCCAGCCGAGCGGCTCGAGTTGTTTGCGCAGATAGGCGCGGGTCTGCTCCGCTCCCGGAGTGCCGATGCGCCGCGTGCCGATCTCTTCGACGAGATGCTTGAGGTCGGCGAAAGCGCGCACCTGGTCGAAGGCCGGGGGATCGCCGATCGCAGCCGGGCCGGCCTGGGTCTCGCCGCAGGCGGCGCCAAGGCAGCAGGTGAGCAGCGTGACGGCAAGGACTCGGATGCAGAGCATGGTTCGCGCATGATACGGGCGGGCGAGAGCCCTAGAATCCGGGCATGCGAGGCCGTTCCGCTTGATGTCATCCGACCACCCGCTGCATCCGCGCGAGTTGACGGTTCAGGCGGTCGTACTCGGCGTCCTGATCGGCGGCGTGATGACGATGGCCAACGTCTATCTCGGCCTCTTCGCCGGGATGACCGTCAGCGCCAGCATCCCGGCGGCCGTGATCTCGATGGGAGTGCTGCGCGGGTTGATGAAGCGCGGCAGCATCCTCGAGAACAACATCGCTCAGACGATCGCGTCGGCGGGGGAGAGCCTCGCCGCCGGCATCATCTTCACGATGCCCGCGTTGGTGATCGCGGGGGTGTGGACCGATTTCGACTACTGGACCACCACGCTGGTGTCCATGACCGGCGGCATGCTCGGCGTTCTGTTCATGATTCCGTTGCGGCGGCCGATGATCGTCGAGAACCGCGACCTCACCTATCCCGAAGGCGTGGCTTGCGCGCGCGTGCTGGAGGCCGGAGACCGCGGCGGCAGCGCGGTGAAGCAGGTATTCGGCTATCTCGGTTTGGGAGTCTTGGTGAAAGCATGCGCCGATGGCCTCGGCCTGATCGCCGGAGAGCTTCACGGTGCCTGGATAGTGGGCAAATCGAAACTCTTCCTCGGCCTTACGGTATCTCCCGCGCTGATCGGCGTCGGCTGGATCGTCGGATTCAACATCGCCGCGCTGGTGTTCGTGGGCGGTTCGATTTCTTGGTTGGCCGCCGCGCCGTGGCTGACCGCAACCAAGGATTACGGCATCCCGCTCGAGGATCCGGGCATCCTCGGACTCGTGAAGCAGGACGTTCGTTTTCTCGGCGTCGGTGCGATGATCGTCGGCGGCCTCTGGAGCATCCTGCAGATTCGCAAAGGCATCCGCGCGGGCTTGAAGGCCACTTTTGGCGGCTACAAGGCAGCGATGCAAGGCAAGGAGCCGCCGCCCCGCACCGAGCAGGACATGGATCAACGCTGGCTGATGCTGCTGATCCTCGCAACCACGATCATCGTGCTCTTTCTCTACTTCCGGGTCACCGGACTGTGGGGCGAGTCCCTGCTAGCGACCGGATTGATGGTGGTCTGTTCTTTCTTCTTCGTCGCGGTGGCCTCCTACATCGTGGGCTTGGTCGGGTCGAGCAATAGCCCGGTGAGCGGAATGACGATCGTCAGCGTCCTGCTGACCAGCGCTGTAATCGCCGCCTTCGGCTTCTCGGGCAGCTCCGCCATCCTTGCCACCATGGGAGTGGCGGGCGTGGTGTGCTGCGCGACCTGCTCAAGCGGCGACGTGTGCCAAGACCTGAAGACCGGGAGCCTGGTCGGCGCTACGCCCTATCGTCAGCAGTGGGCCGAAGTCATCGGGGTGGTGACGGCCTCTTTCTTGATGGCCCCGGTGTTGCGCCTGCTCCACGCCACCAAGGGCATCGGCACCGACGTGCACCTGCCTGAGGCTCTGCAAGGTCACGCGCTCTCGGCTCCGCAGGCCAACTTGTTCGCCTCCTTGATGAGCGTATTTTTCGGCGTCACGCAGTTGCCGTGGGGCTTGATCGCCACCGGCGCGGCGGTCGGAATTGCGATCATCGTGCTCGACCAGATGGTGCTGTTGCCGCGGCGCTCCAAGTTCCGGCTGTTCGTGATGCCGACCGCGGTCGGCATGTATCTACCATTCGGACTCTCGGTCGCGATGCTGATCGGCGGCCTCGCTTGCTGGTGGGCAACGCGGAAGGAAGTCAGCGAGGAGGCGCGCGACGCGCGCCACGAGCGCGGCATCCTCCAGTGTTCCGGTTTGATCGCCGGCGAAGCGATCGCCGGCGTCTTGCTCGCGATCCCAGTCGCCTTGGGCCTGGTACTGCCGCTCTGGTCTCACGCTTGGATGCAGCTCAGCGGCGCATTACTGCTGCTTGCGGTCCTGCTTCTCCTCATGCGCCGCCCGGCGCCCGAACGCGCTTGAAACTCTCCGTAGTCATTCCGGTGTACAACGAGTGCGCGACTCTGCGTCAACTGATCGACCGCGTTCGCGCCACGCCTTTCGACAAGGAGATCATTCTGGTCGACGACTGCTCGCGTGACGGCACGCGCGAGCTGCTCAAGGAACTCGAGAGTGAACCCGATCTGCGCATTCACTACCACGCCGTGAACCAAGGCAAGGGTGCCGCACTGCGCACCGGTTTCGCTCACGCCACCGGCGACGTCGTCTTGATCCAGGACGCGGACCTCGAGTACGACCCGGGTGAGTACCACTTGCTACTGGAGCCGATCCAGAAGGGTCTCGCCGACGTGGTCTACGGCTCGCGCTTCCGCGGCGCGCGCATGTCGCGCGTGCACTTGTTCTGGCACCAAATGGCGAACCATTTCCTCACCCAGGTGTCGAACATGTTCACCAACTTGAACCTTTCGGACATGGAGACCTGCTACAAGGTCTTCCGCCGCGAGGTGCTCGAGGGCATCGAGTTGAAGTCGGATCGCTTTGGTTTCGAGCCTGAGATCACGGCCAAGATCGCGCGCAAACGCCTCAATGGCAAGCGCGTGCGCATCTACGAGGTGCCGATCAGCTACTACGGCCGGGACTACGCCGACGGCAAGAAGATCAGTTGGAAGGACGGCGTCGCCGCGCTCTGGCACATCGTGCGCTTCAACGTCTTCGGCTGATCACTCACCGACCACGACCGGACCGCGCGGCCGCGCAATCAGGATTTCGACGTCGCGCAGCCCGCGCCGCTCGAGTCCGCGCCGGGCGGCGGCGAACGCGAGCTCCGGCGAATTGTTGCGCAGGGAAAGGTGCGCGAGCACCAATTGGCG
>JAQBVK010000036.1 GCA_027623585.1 Planctomycetota bacterium | reverse complement strand
GCTGGCGTGGACGCTGATTGAGGCCTTCTGCATTTCGCGTTGGGGCATGACTCCCGGCAAGTGGATCTACCGCGTGCGCGTCGTGCACAGCGACGGACGCTTCCTCACTTATGGTGAAGCATTGACCCGTGCGCTGCAGGTCTTCACCAAAGGCATGGCGTTCGGCTTGCCGGGCGTGCAGCTCATTGCCATGGCGCTGGCGATGAAGGAACTCACCGAGACCGGAGCCACTCCTTGGGATCGCAACCGCTTTGTGGTGCAGCACGCGCAGCCGAAGCCGGTTCACCAAGCGGCGGTGTTCGTGCTGATCCTGGTCTTCCTGATCTTCTCCGTGCCGGTCTTCCAGCGCCTGTCGGGCGGTTGATCAGCGCGGTGCCGATCGGCGCTGCGCGTCCCACTGGAGCCTGCGCGCCGCTTCGGCGGGATCGAGCGCGTCCGAGTTCGGTTCCGGCTGGTTCGGATCGAAACGTCGGCGCAACAAGGCGAGGCTGAACGTGGCTTCGGGCGTGAAGCCGCTCGCTGTGGCCAAGGCGGGCAGGATCTCCGGGCCAGCGCAGCGCAGCAGAGCATCGGCGGCGGCGGTGCATTCTTCGGGAGACCCGAACAGCCACGCCGCCACCCAGGCTGCTGCGCGCGAATCGCCGAGGGCGCCCAATGCTTCGATCGCGCGCGGTCGTGTTGCGGCGTCGCCGATCAGTTCCGCGAGCGAAGTCGCCGCATCAACACCGCTGCGTTCCGCCCAGGTCCCGATGGGCGTGCCGATCCAGGAGATCGTCTCGAGGACGTGATCGCGGACGTAGCGATCTTGTTCGCGAGAGGCCGCGAGCAGAGCGGCATAGGCGAAGTCAGCGGGGGCGCGCGCCAGTACGAAGCGCGCATCATCGACCGGGCGCAGCGGCTGGGAACGGAGCCATTCGATCATGCGCCAGACCTCGGCCTCCTGATCAGGGTTGGATCCGGCAGGAGCGAGGCGTCCGGGAAGCATGCGCGTGCGATCCCATTCCGCGCGTACCTCCAACAATCGTTCCCAATCCGCCACGAAATCGGCGCCGGGCTCCCAACCGTCCCGTGGTGGCAGCGTGAGCAGCGCTTGCGCGGCGTGCGCGCGTGCTTCGCGGTACATTTCCTCCTCGCGCGCATCCTCGCGCAAAATGGCGATCAAGGCCTCGATGCCGGCTCCGCTGCCGAGCCGCAACAAGCCGCGCGCCAGGTCCGCGCTCGCCACCCAGTTCTTCTCATACTTGAGCCGCAGCGTGAGTCGCGGAAGCGCCGATTCCGGCGCGCGCGCAGCAAGCCATGCAGCGGCGGCCATCCGCGCCTCGTCCGAGCTCGCGAGATCTTCCGAGAGCGTCAACAGGCTCGCTGCCAAGTGTGAAGAATTTTCTTGTTCGAGCGCGCGCGCGGCACGCTCTGAGCCCGGCCCTCCCGAGGCCCACAACTCGAGCAGGTCGGCGGCATCGCGCACTTCGTCGGCTTCCACCGCGGGAAGGCCATGGCTCGAGAATTGGGTGAGCGCTTCAGCGACCACTGCCGACAATTCCGGCGCCGCGAGTTGCGGCGTCACGGGACGCGGTTCGATGGCTTCCGTGCAGCCGCCGAGCAGGGCCAACCACGGCAGGAAGGAAGACGCCGTCCTCATGGCTTCAGCGGCACGCGGTGGAGTTCCTTCGCCGCGTCGTCGGGCAGGTAGGGATTGGTGCGGTAGAGCAGGCGCGCCTCTCCTGCGCTCGCGCCTTGCGGAGCGGCCGGGCGGCCGGTCCAGGTCTGAGCTGCGGGCAGTTGCGTGTCGACGAGATGTGTTTCGTCGCGGTAGGGCTGACGGAAGCGGAAGAGCTTCTGCCACTCTCCCCATGCACCGTTCGCGTCGGCCCAACGCACCTGGACGTCGGCAGCGCGCGAACGTTCGTCGGTGGGGAAGTTGTGCGCCGCGCCGCTGTTTTCCACCTCGACCCAGGCGCCGTCGGGATCAAGTCCGCCGCGCAAAGTCACGGCGGATTGCAGAGCGGCAAGATCGTGCGAGGCCCGGAAGGAGTGATCACGGCCGCGCCTTCCTCCGGCGCGGAAAGTCTCGGGCATGTGACAGTGCAGACAGTTCTCGCCGCGGCGTTCCGCAGGGGACGCCCGCCACTGCTCGACGGTCAGGTGCTGGTTGTGGCAAGCCGCGCAATGATCCACCGATGCCATGCGGCCCTCGAAGCGTGGACGGCACGGCGCGTCGAGGAGCGGGCGCGGATTGGAGGTGGCGACGCCTCCGTCGGGACCGAGGTGGCAGGCGAGACAGTCCACGCCAGAACCGCGATTGGATTGACGCGCGAGCACGCGTTCGCCCGGCGCGAAGTCGAGCACCGGGCGCGGCGCATGGCAGGCGATACACTCCTGATTGGCGAAGTCGTTCGAGAGTTTGCGCACCTCGGGGTTCGTGAAGGCCACGGCATGATGCGAAGCCTGCCACTCCGCAGCGACGTCGGAGTGACACTCGAGGCATTGTTCGGAGCTCACGATGCGCAAGGGCGCCTGAGCCGACGGCGGCTTGAGCAGCAGCGCGAGCGCGGCGAGACCGGCCGCCGCGAGCAGCACGGCGGGGAGGGCCGCGAGATGGAGGCGGCCGTTCATCCTTTCAGTTGGCCTCCTTCCATGTGCATGCGCCGGCCGCCGAGGCGCTCGGTTTCGGAGGGATCGTGACTCACCAGGATCACTGCGGCACCGGTTTCGCGGAGCGCGTCCTCGAGCAGAGCGAATCCTTCGTCGCGCGCCTCGGGATCCAAACTGGTGAAGGGTTCGTCCAGTAACAAGATCTTCGGCCGCGCCGCCAAGGCGCGCGCGAACGCGAGCCGGTGTGCTTCGCCGCCCGAGAGGGTCGCCGGAGCACGATCCGCCAACTCGGCGAGCCCGACCCGTGCGAGCAATTCGCGCGCGCGAGCCTTGGGATAGGGGGCTCGATTCCAGCGCAGGACGTCTCCGACGTTCTGCAGCACGCTGCGCGTCGGCCACAAGCCCAGGTCTTGAAACACGAACTGCAAGCCGCGCTGCCACGGCGGCAAGAGCGTGCGCGCGCCGTCGCTGGCGAGCAGGCCACCGATGCGCACGCGGCCGGAGTCGGCGGTTTCCAGACCGGCCAAGGCGCGGAGCAGCGTTGTTTTCCCGCAGCCGCTCGGTCCTGAAATCGCGAGACGTTCGCCTGGCGCCAGCGCGAGGTCGAGCCGGTTGAGCACCGAACGCGCGCCGCGCCGGAACACCAAGGCCTCTGCGGCCAAGGCCAAGGGCGGCGGAGTCGCTGCGTTTTCGTTCAAGCTGGAGTCCTCCCGCGGAGGCTGGACCACGAGCTGGCGAGCGCCATCGGAAGCCACAATACGACGCACAACACCAGGCTGCAGGCCGCAACGAAGTTGTCGCGCGCGAAGTGCAACGCGTTGTAGTAGCGCACCGAAGCGCTGGCGTTCATCGGACTCACGAGAATGTTGAGGTCGAGCTCGCGCATGGAGAAAATGAAGACCAGGGATGCCGCGAGAACCCAGCCGCCGGCCTGCGGTCCCAAACGGTAGCGGAACAGGCGAGCCGGATAGCTGGCGCCGCCGATCAACGCGCTCTCTTCCTGGGCGTCGGGAACCGCGCGCAGGCGCTCGAGCAGCAGGAAGATCGCGATCGGGCCGTAGCGGCCGGCCAGCAGCATGGCGGGCAGCCAGGGCGAGTCGTAGAAGAATCTCAGCCAGGGCTTGTCCAGGGTCAGGATCGCTCCGAACCCGAGCGCGACCGCGGGCACCAGCAGAGGCAGTGCGACGGCGGCGCCTAGCACGCGGCCGGCGATGCGGCGCGCGCGCGACCCGGTCTGCTCGCTGCGGAGCAGCAAGTGCGCCCAGAACGGAGACGCGACGAGTACGATCAAGGCCGCCAGCGCGGAGAAGCGAAGTGAGGAGAGAAAGTCGCCGCGGGCGCGCTCGAAGACTTGCCCGAACGCGTCGGCGCTCACTTGCGCCCAACTGCGCGGATCAAGCGGACCCGTGTTCCCAGTTTCCCAGATCAAGCGGCCCAAGGGCAGAAAGACCAAGAGCGTTGCGAGCGCGAAGGCCACGAAGGTCGCCACGGAAGTGCCGAAAGGCCGGGGGTGGAAAGCCTTTGGCGCGCGCCCACCGCCGACCTCGGCCGCTCTCATCCCGCGTTGCAAGCGCAGCGCGAGCCCGAGTCCGATCAGGCCGAGCATGACCAAGGGCAGCGCTGCGGCGGCGCCCGCCGCGTAGGACGCGCTCCGCGAGTGACCGAACACTTCCATCGCGTAGACGTGGAACAACGGCTGCTGGACCGCGAAGTAGTCCGGGACCGCAAAGTCGGACGCTGCGATCACGAAGGCGAGCAAGCCGCCGAGCAAAGCCGCAGGCATGGCCGTACGCAGCATCTCGCGCGCAGCGAACCAAGGTCCGAGCAGCAGCGCGGCTTCGTGCGCGCTCGCGCGTTGCTTGCGCAGACTCCGCGCCGCGAGCAATCCGGGTAGAGGTGCGGCTGCGACGCCGAGGGTGAAAACCGCGGCCCAGGGACCGCGGAGTTCGGCGAGACCGAACCAGGCTTGCGCGAGCAGCAGGGGCGGCAGAAACAGCGGTAGAGGAAGCAGGGACTCGAGCAAGCGCGCGCCCGGGAAGCGCACGCGCACGCAGAGCACGGCGTAGGTCGCGCCGAGCACGACCGAGAGCGCCGCGGCTGCGCCGGACATCCAGAGGGTGCGGCCGAGCAATCCCAGACGCCGCGGATCGGTGAGGAATGCGAGCGCCTCGGGATCGACGAAGCCGCGCAGCAAGGGTGCGAGCGGCAGCCAAGCAGCAAGGGCGAAGAGCAGCCAAGCGGCCACTTGCCAGGGCGTGGCGCTACTGGACCAGGAGCGCACGGAACTCCTGCTCGCGCGTTTCGAGGGCGGCTGCGACCGCGTTCCAATCCACTTTCAGGGTCGTGAAGTCGCGACCGGGGATGCCGACTCCAGCGGGCGCTTCGGCGCCAGCGAGCAGCGGGATCTGGCGAGAGCTTGCTGCGGCGAGCATGGCTTCCGTTTCCGGTCGCAGCAACCAACTCACGAAACGCTCAGCGGCAGCCCGGTGGGGGGCTCCTTCCAGAACGCAAACGGTGTTCGGGATCAGGAGCGTGCCGGAGCCAGGGCCTTCTTGCTGCAAGTAATGGATGGCGACCGGGTGGCCGTCCTGGATCGCCTTGGCGGCGTCATCGGTGTCCGTCATGCACCAGTCGAAGTCTCCGCGCGCGACGTTGCGCATCACGTCAGCGTTGCCGGAGCCCCACCGCAGGCCAGCGGATTCTGCGCGACGGATCCAGTCCAACGCGGCGTCACGGCCGCGCATGGTGCCCAGCACTGTAAAGTGCGTCAGCGTGGTGCCGGTCAACGGTTTGGCGAGGCCGCCGCGCTCAGCAAATGCCGGTTCCAGCATTTGATCGAAGGTGGTGGGCGCGGGTTGATTGCGGTCGGTGCGATACAGGATGACGCGCGCGCGCGCAGCGAAGCCGTGCCAATGACTCTCAGCGTCACGAAACTCGGCAGGAATCGCCGCGGCCGTCGGCGGCGAGAAGGCTGAGGTCAGTCCGAGATTTTTGAGACGGATGGTCTGCGCGATCTCATTGTTCCAGAACACGTCGGCGCGCGGATGGGCGCGCTCGGCGATGAGCCGCTGCACCATGCCGACGGTCTTGTTGCGCTCCACGTCGAACTGCGCGTTCACGCGCAAGCCGGACTCGCGTTCGAAGGCGGCGATCAGCACCTCGGCGAACTCCTGGTCGAGTGAGCAATAGACCACCAGGTCCGGCGCCGGAGCGCACGCCGCGAGGCTCAGCGCAAGGATTCCGCTGCGCAGCACGGCCGATCCGATCGATGCCATGCGGGGAGATTAGCAAGGAGCGTGCCGGAACTCGTCACGTCCTCAATCCACCCAAACGTTCCGACGCGGGAACGAGCGCGCCCTGGAGGCCGCGGAGCGGGCGCTCCTAGAATGGTGCCGATCGCGCCGCTGCCGCACGGACCGAATGATGACCAAGACCCTGCCGCCCCTTCGTCTCGCCTCTCGCATGAAGCGTCTCGGCACCGAGACGGCCTTCGAGGTGCTTGCTCGCGCCAAGGCGCTCGAGGCCCAGGGCCGGAGCATCGTGCACCTCGAGATCGGCGAGCCGGACTTCGACACGCCGAAAAACGTGATCGAGGCCGGCGTCGAGGCGATGCGCGGCGGCTGGACCCACTATGGCCCCGCAGCGGGACATCCCGACGCGCGACAGGCCGTGGCGGACTACGTTTCACGCACGCGTGGCGTCTCGGTGGAGCCGAACGAGGTCGTGATCGTTCCCGGTGGCAAGCCGATTTTGCTCTACGCGATGACCGCGCTGATCGAGAAGGGCGACGAGGTGCTCTGTCCGAACCCGGCCTACCCAATCTACGAGTCGTTGGCGAACTTCGTCGGGGGTAAATCGGTGGCGGTGCCGATTCGTGAGGAGAACGCCTTCGCGCTCGATCCGGCTGACGTGATCTCGAGGCTCACGCCGCGCACGCGCATGGTGGTGCTCAACTCGCCGGCGAACCCGACCGGCGGCGTCACTCCGCGCGCAGCTCTGCTCGAGATGCTGCAGGCGCTCAAGAGCCATCCGGACGTGTGGATCCTCTCCGACGAGATCTACAGCCGCATGCTCTACGACGACACCGAGCACTTCAGCCCGATGCAGGATCCCGAGATCCGCGACCGCGTGATCATGCTCGACGGCTGGTCCAAGACCTACGCGATGACCGGCTGGCGGATGGGATACGGCGTGATGCGTCCCGATCTCGCTGAGTCGTTCGGAAAACTGATGATCAATTCGAACTCTTGCACCGCGTCCTTCACTCAGCGCGCGGGCATCGAGGCGCTGAACGGCGACCAGTCCTCCGTCGACCGGATGCACGCCGAATTCGACCGCCGCCGCCATCGCATCGTCGATCTGCTCAACGCGATGCCCGGCGTGAAGTGTCACCTGCCGACCGGCGCCTTCTACGTGTTTCCGAACGTGCGCGCCTTTGGCGTGAAATCCGCGGATCTGCAGAACGGAATCCTGGCCGAGGCCGGCGTCGCCTGCCTCGCGGGTACGGCCTTCGGTGAACACGGTGAGGGATACCTACGTTTCTCCTACGCCACTTCGATGGAGAACATCGAAGAAGGTATGAAGCGCGTCGCCGCCTACCTCGCCAAACTCCCGCGGCGCTGAGCGCGGCATCCATTCAAACCATGGCCCAACGCTACGCCGATTTCCGTTCCGACACGGTCACCAAACCGACGCAGCGCATGCTCGAGGCGATGCTGAGCGCCTCGGTCGGAGACGATGCCCTCGGAGACGACCCCACCGTGCAAAAGTTGGAGCGCCGCTTCTCCGATCTGTTCGGCAAAGAGGGCGCACTGTTCATGCCTTCCGGCACAATGGCCAACCAGTGCGCGGTCGCCACGCACATCGTGCCCGGCGAGGAAGTGATCATCGAGTCGAGTGCGCACTCCTTCGCCTACGAAGGCGGCGGGCTCGCGCGCATCGGCGGCGCGCACGTGCGCACGATCGAGGGCGAGAATGGGCGCCTGCCGCTCGGCCAACTCGCGGGGGCGATTCGACCGGTTTCGGTACACATGCCGCGCACCGGCTTGATCTGCCTGGAGCAGACTCACTTGTTCAGCGGCGGCACGATCTTGCCGCTGGATTATTTGCGCGAAGTCAGTTCCCTCGCGCGCCACCACGGCGTGCCGGTGCACATCGACGGAGCGCGACTGTTCAACGCGCAGGTCGAGACCGGAGTGGACCCGGCCGACTACGGCCGCACCTGTGATTCACTGATGGTGAGCCTCTCCAAGGGCCTTTCTTGTCCGATCGGTTCACTTCTGATCGGCGGCGGTTCTTTCATCGAACGCGCGCGCCGGGTGCGCAAATGGATGGGGGGGGCGATGCGCCAGTCGGGCTACTTGGCCGCCTGCGGACTCGTGGCGCTCGACGAAACGCTGCCGTTGCTGGCGCAGGACAATGCGCGCTGCCGGCGGCTCGGCGGACAAGTGCTCGGCATGGACGGCTTGCGCCTTGCGCAGGACACCATCGACACCAACATCCTGTTTCTCGAGGTCACGCACGCAGACCTCGACGCCCCAATGGTCGAGTCCGCGCTGCGCGACGAAGGTGTCCTCGCGCTCGCGCTGGGGGACCGGTTGCTGCGTTTCGTCACGCACCGCCACGTCAGTGACGCCGACCTCGATCACGCAGTCGCTGCGCTTGCGCGCATCGTCGCCAAGAATTGATCCCGCAAGTCTCCATGTCCGTCTTCAAGGCATACGACATTCGCGGTACTTGGCCCGTGCCCATCGACGCCGGCCTCGCCTACCGCATTGGCCGCGCGTACGGCGATTTTCTCGGCCAGAGTCCGGTGGTGGTCGGCCGTGACATGCGCACGATGGCGCCTGAAGCGCACGGCGCGGTGATCGAAGGCATCCGCGACGCTGGCCTCGACGTGATCGATGTGGGCCTGACGAGCACGCCGCAGCTTTACTTCGCGATCGCGCACCTCGGCGCCGCCGGCGGACTGAACGTCACTGCCTCGCACAACGCGAAGCAGTACATCGGGTTCAAGTTGTGCCGCGAGCAGGCCAAGCCGATCAGCGCCGACAACGGCATTCGCGAAATCGAGCGCATGGCCACCGCTGCGGCGACGCCCGCGCCGAAGAGCGCGCGCGGCGCACTCGCGAGCGTGGACGTGCTCGCGGAGTACGCGGCGCACGTGACCCGTTGGGCGGACCTCCCGCGCACCGTCCGCTTGGCGAGTGACGCAGCCAACGGCATGGCTGCCCACACCTTTCCGGCGGTGCTCGCGCTGCTCGGCGACAAGGTCGAGCACCATGGGCTCTACTTCGAGCTCGACGGCACCTTCCCAAATCACGAGGCCAACCCGCTTAAACTCTCGAACCTCGTCGACCTGCAACGTCACGTCGCGGCGACCGGCGTCGAGCTGGGCGCTGCCTTCGACGGCGACGCCGATCGCTGTTGTTTCGTCGACGATCGCGGCCGCGCGATCGGCAACGACATCATCACGGCCTTGATTGCGCGCGAGATCCTGCAGCGCGAGCCCGGCGGCGCCATCGTCTACGACCTGCGCTCCTCGTGGGCTTTGCCGGAAACCGTGCTCGCGGCGGGCGGCCGGCCGGTCAAGGAGCGCGTCGGCCATTCCTTCCTGAAGGCGACCATGCGCAAGCACGATGCGCCCTTCGGAGGAGAACTATCCGGACACTACTATTTTCGCGACAACTGGTACGCCGACAACTCCGAGATCATCCTGCTCTCGGTGATGTCCTTGCTGGCGCGTTCCGAGCGGCCTTTCTCCGCGATGCTCGACGAGCTGATGAAGTATCACTCGACCGGCGAAGTCAACTTCACGGTCGCAGACAAGGACGCGGCGCTCGCCAAATTGAAGGCCGCCTTCGCCGACGCCGATGTCATCGACGAAATGGACGGTGTGACCATCTCCTACGGGGACGTGCGCCGCCGCGGATGGTGGTGGGTGAATCTACGCCCCTCGAACACCGAACCGCTCCTGCGCATGAACCTCGAATCCGACGACCGCGGCCGCATGGAGGAAATGACTCGCAAGGTCATTTCGATCCTCGGCGCGGAGCCGGTGGACCACTAATCATGAATCCGACACGCCGCCCGATTCGCATTCTCGGTGTGCCGATGGACCTGGGCGCCAGCCGCCGCGGCACCGACATGGGACCGAGCGCGTTGCGCAACGCCGGCCTGGGCCCGGCCTTGCGCGAGCTCGGCTACGAGGTGGCGCGCGAAGAGGACGTGTTCGTGCCGGGCATGGAAACGCGCGACGGCGCGGGCGATGACGAGAGCCGCCGTTTCAAGAAGGAGATCCTGCACGTGTGCACGAGGCTGGCGGCGCGAGTCGAGAAGATGCTCGACGAAGGCGGACTCCCTCTGGTGCTGGGCGGAGACCATTCCATCGGCATGGGCACCGTGACCGGTGTGGCCTCGCATTTCCGGAAGCATCAGCAGGAGATCGGTCTGATCTGGTTCGACGCGCACGCCGACATGAACACGCCGGAGTCCTCGCCCTCTGGCAACATCCACGGCATGCCGCTCTCGCATCTGCTCGGTCTGGGCGATCCCGAACTCGCAGGCCTCGGCGGTTTCGTCGGCAAGGTCCGCCCGGAGCGCGTGGCGCTGGTCGGCATTCGCGACGTGGACGCGGGGGAGCGGGAGATCATCAAGCGCACCGGGGTGCGCACCTGGACCATGCGCGACATCGACGAGAAGGGCATGGCGCGCGTCGCGCGCGAGGTCTTGGACACCGTGTGTGACGGCACTGCGGGCTTCCATCTCTCCTTCGACGTGGACGGCCTGGATCCGGACGTGGTGGCAGGCGTCGGTACGCCGGTGCCCGGAGGCGTGAGTTTCCGCGAGGCGCACCTGTTCCTCGAGGTGCTCGCCGACAGTTCCAAGATGACCTCGATGGAGGTCGTCGAACTGAATCCACTGCTCGACGAAAGGAACGAGGGCGCGATCAACATGAAGTTCCTGATCTGCAGCGCGTTCGGCAAGAGCATCCTGTAGGCGCGAACGCCCTAGAATCGAGGCGTGGATCCTCGGCTGCAGCCCCTGCTCGGCACCGTTCCCGCCTGGCTCGAAGAGGGCGGCCCGGAGGATGACGTCGTCGTTGCGAGTCGCGTGCGGCTGGCTCGCAATCTCGCCGATACCCCGTTCCCGGCGCAGATGCAGATCGGTCCGGCCAGCGATCTGGTGCGCCGCGTGATCGAGGCTCTGCCCGAAGTTCTCCCCGGTGCCACGCAGATCGATCCTGCTGCGCTGGCGGCCGCGGACGGCGAGTTCCTGGTCGAACGCAGCCTCGCTTCCCACGATCTCCTGCACGCCGGCCGCGCGACCCTGGTCTGCTTCGAAGCGCGCGGCCTCTATGGCCTGATGGTGAATGAAGAGGATCATTTTCGCATTCAGGCCTACGCGCCTGGCCTCGACCTGATCACGGCCACGCGACGCGCTCAGCGGCTGGAGCGCCGCTTGCGTACGCGTTTTCCCTTCGCGGCGCACGACCGTTACGGCTTCCTCACTTCGTGTCCGACGAACACCGGCACCGGCATGCGCGCCAGTTTGTTGATGCATTTACCGGCGCTCTCGCGCGCCAAGGCGCCGATGCATCGCGCGTTGCAGACGGCGCGCGGAACCTATCTCGCGGTGCGCGGAGTGCACGGCGAGGGCAGTCGCGCGCTGGGCCGCCTGTTCCAAATCAGCAATCAGCGCACCCTCGGGACCTCCAGTTCTGCGCAAGCTCAAGCGGTGACCGATTTCGGCTGCGAGGTCGCGAAGTACGAGCGCCAAACCCGCGAACAATTCCAAAATGACGCCGCCGCGCGGGCGGAGCTCTTGGCTGACGTCGCCAAAGCGCACGCGCGCCTCTGCGAAGCGCCGACCCTCACCACTGCCGAAGCGCTCGAGGCCCTCTCCACCCTGCGGCTCGCCGCGCTGGCCGGCCTCTCCGAGGAAGTCGGCCACGCCTACGACGCGCGCGCCCTGCTGCAGCAGATGTTCCAGCTTCAGCCAGGCCACCTGCAAGCGCGATTGGGCCGAGAGATGCCGCCTGGAGACCGGGATCGCACGCGCGCTGAAATCCTGCGCGCTGCCCTCGACCTCGCCGTATGAGCTCGCATCCGGCCCTCCGTGACGCGCGCGGACGGCCGCTGGGCACGCTGCGGCTCTCGGTGACGGACCGCTGCAATTTGCGTTGCGCGTATTGCATGCCGGAGCAGGAGTACGTCTGGTTGCCGCGCGAGGAGTTGCTCACCTTCGAAGAATTGGAATTGCTCGCGCGGCATTTCGTGGTGGCCGGCACGCGCCGGATTCGCCTGACCGGCGGCGAGCCGCTGCTGCGCCGGGACCTGCCCGAGTTGGTCGCGCGTCTGGCGCGGATCGAAACTCTCGAGGAGCTCGCGCTGACCACCAACGGCGTGCTGCTCGCCGATCATGCCGCAGCCCTGCGTACCGCCGGACTTAAACGCATCACGGTCAGCCTCGACACGCTGGATCCAGAACGCTTCGAAAGGCTCGCGCGCCGCAGGGAACTTCCGCGCGTGCTCGCAGGCATTGCGGCCGCGCGCGCCTGCGGCCTACCGGTCAAACTCGACACCGTTGTCCTCCGCGGGGACAACGAGGATGAAATCCCCGCTTTGCTCGACTTCGCGCGCGAGCAGGACGCCGAACTTCGCTTCATCGAATACATGGACGTGGGGGGGGCAACCCACTGGGAGTCTTCGAAGGTTTGCTCTCAGGAAGCCATGCTCGACGCCGTCGCGCGCGCGCGGGGAGCCGCCGTGCCGCTCACGCGCAAAGATCCCGCCGCTCCGGCGGGTCGCTGGAGAACGCCCGACGGGCAGATCTTCGGCATCATCGCGAGCACCACGCAACCCTTCTGCGCTGCCTGTGATCGCAGCCGCCTCACCGCGGATGGACGTTGGCTGCTCTGCCTTTACGCGCGTGAGGGACTGGACCTCCGCGCGCCCCTGCGGGAGGGACGCTCCGCGGAGTGGTTCCAGGAGCGGATCCGCTCGGCGTGGTCCCAGCGAGATGACCAGGGAGCCGTCGAGCGTCTCAAACTGGACGAGCGGCGGGGTCCCTCGATGGATTTAGACGCCTTGCTCCAGGATCCTCACCTGGAGATGCACGTACGTGGCGGTTGAGCCTCCAGACCAAGATTCAGTCAAAGATTCCCCCCCGCATCCGCCCAATACCGGTTAGGATGTTGCTAGGAACGTCTCGCCGCAGCGTTCCATCCCCATTTTTTTGCCTGCGGCATTGCTCACTCAATAAACCATTCCCCATGAAAATCGCTCTCACTGCGAGTCTGGTTGCCGTCCTGGCCGCCGGCTCTCTCTCAGCCCAATCCGTGGCCATCACTGAGCACTTCAGCGCTGGCGTTCCGCCCGCGGGCTGGAGTCAGAACCACGTCATCCCCGGCAGCCAAGGCTGGATTCAATCCGCCGTCGGCGAAGCTTGGCACGAAGACGAGTCCATCCAGACCGATGACGAGCTGATCTCGCCGGTCTTGGACCTGTCGACCTACACCTCGGTGTATGCGCACTTCAGTACGCGTCTCGCCTACTCGAACT
>JAQBVK010000035.1 GCA_027623585.1 Planctomycetota bacterium | reverse complement strand
GGGCCGCCGCCGACCGTGGCGCCTTCTCCGCGACCGGGTTGGGTGCGCCAAGGCTTCGACAGGCTGCTCAAGCCGGTGCGTGGCGGCATGCGCGTCGCAAAAGGCACGGCGATGGTCTTCGGCTGGGGCAAGCGGAAGGACTGAAGAGTGCAATACGACCCCCCCGGCCGCTTCAAGACGCTCGAAGAATTCCGAGCGCGGCTCGCAGAAATCGATCCCAGTTTCTGCGCGGACGACGAGGTGCGCGTGGGCGGCCCGCTCGCGCAGCCGCTGCCCTTGTTCGGCAAGACGCTCGGCAACCGCTTCGCTTGCCACCCGATGGAAGGCTGGGACGGCGACGACGAAGGCCGACCGACCGATCTGACGCTGCGCCGTTGGCGACGCTTCGGTGAGTCGGGCGCTGCGCTGGTTTGGGGCGGGGAAGCCTACGCGGTGCGCCGCGACGGACGCGCGAATCCGCATCAACTCTGCATGGAAACGGATTCGGATCCGGCGCGCTCCCTCGCGCAACTACTCGGCGCGCTGCGCGAGGGATCGGCGGCGCGTGGAGATGCGCCGGACTCGCAAGTCGTCGGCTTGCAGCTCACGCACTCCGGCCGCTTCGCGCGACCCGACGGTCCGCTGGCGCCGCGCACCGCCTTCCGCCATGCGCTGCTCGAGCGCAAGTACCCGCACGAGGCGGGGCCGGCGTTATTGAGTGACGCGGAACTCGAAGGAATCGCCGAGCAATTCGTGGCCGCCGCGCGCTTCGCGTGGGAGGCCGGCTTCCACTTCGTGGATCTGAAGGCCTGCCACGGCTACCTGATGCACGAACTCCTCTCCGCCCGCTCGCGCTCTGGCCCCTACGGCGGAAGCTTGGCGCACCGCGCCCGGCTGCTGCTGCAGTTGGTCGCTGCGGTTCGCTCGGAGTGCCCTGGGCTTGGCGTCGGCGTGCGACTCTCCCTGACCGACTCCCTCCCTTACGAGAGAGACGAGGCGACCGGCGTCGGTCGGCCGATGGCTCTGCGCGGGCCCTACCGAGACGGATTCGGCATTCATGCCGAATTTCCACATGGGTTCGACCCCTCAGAACCCGTCGAGCTGCTCCGCATGCTCCACCAAGCCGGGGTCGAGGCCATCAACCTCACCTTAGGCTCCCCCTACTGGAACCCCCACCTTCAGCGCCCGGCGGCCTATCCGCCAAGCGACGGCTACTCCCCGCCGGCCGATCCGCTCGCGATGGTGTTCCGGCACCTCGACGCGGCCCGCCGCGCGAAGGCCGCGGTCCCCGAACTGATCTACGTCGGCACCGGCTATACCTATCTTCAAGAGTGGCTCGGCCCGGTCGCGCAACACGAGGTCGGCGCGGGCCACGTGGACCTGATCGGTCTCGGCCGCATGCTGCTCTCCTATCCCGATCTCCCGCGTGATCTGCTCGCAGGCCAGACCGCCGACCGCCGTCGACTCTGTCGCACCTTCAGCGATTGCACCACCGGCCCGCGCAACGGCATGGTCAGCGGCTGTTTCCCGCTCGATCCTTTCTATCGCGAGCGGCCTGAAGCCGCGCGCGTGAAGGCCTTGCGTCCGGAGTCGCGCACATGAGCGGCCGCTGGCGTAGCTACTGGCGCGAGATCGGCCCCGGCTTCCTGCAAAGCGCGCTGACCCTCGGCAGCGGCACTGCGGCGAGCAGCCTTTTCGCCGGCGCGCTCTTCGGCTACGAGCTGCTGTGGGTCGGGCCGGTGTCCATTTTGATCGGCGTCGCGGTGCTGCGGCGTATCTCGCTGCTCTCGCTCGGCGACGCGCGCGCGCCGCTGCAGGCGATGCGCGAAGACGCCGGCGCCGGCTTCGCCTGGGCGTGGGCGGGCGGCGCGCTGGTGGCTTCGGTGATCTGGCATTTCCCGCAGTACAACCTCGGCGCCAACGCACTGGTGGACGCGGCCGAGGTGCTCGGCCGGCCGGGACTGCACCCCGGCTGGGGCAGCCTGTTGATTTTGGTGTGGGCGGTCGGGCTGTCGCTGCTTTATGGGAAGGATTCCCGCTTCGTGCGCATCTATGAACGCGTACTCAAGTGGATCGTGTGGGGCATCGTGCTCGCGCTCGCGTGGGTGGTGCTCAACACCAGCACGGACTGGGGCGCCGTCGCACGCGGCTTCATTCCGTTCCGCTTCCCGGAGGCCGTAAACGGCGTGTCCGGCTTCGAGATCGCGCTCGCCGGCCTAGCGGCGGCGGTAGGCATCAACATGGTGTTCCTTTACCCCTACAGCCTGCGCGCGAGAGGCTGGGGTGCAGAGCAGAAAGGGCTCGCCGGTTTCGATCTCATCGTCGGCATGGCCGTGCCGTACATGCTCGCGACCAGCTTGCTGGTGATCGCCACCGCAAACACCCTGCACGCCGATGGCGTCGTTGTGGATCCGAAGGCGACCATTTCCACCACCGCGCAGGTGCTCGGCAGCGTGATCGGTCCCGTTTCAGGCCGGCTGCTGTTCGATTTCGGCTTGCTCGCGATGGCACTCTCGTCCATCACGCTGCACATGGTGGTATGCGGCTTGGTCGGGATGGAAGTCTTCCGCTTCGAATACGGCAGCCGCGCGCACCGCTTGTGCACCTTGATCCCGATTCCAGGCGCGCTCGCGCCCTTCGTGTGGGCAGACCACGCGGTCTATCTCGCGGTGCCGACCACCATCGCTTGCGGCGCGCTGCTGCCGCTGGCTTACTTCGGCTTCTTGAAGCGCGAGCGATCGGCCGCTGGACGCGCGATCCTGCTCGGCGCGCTGGTCGTGCTCGGCGCCGCGCTGTTCTTGTTTCTGCGCGATCAACTCCCGTCCTGGATCGCGGCCATCGCATGAATAGTCCCACGCCGGTCCGACTCGCCTACGCCGCTGCGCACGTCGCGCTCGCGCCGGGATCCGATACCGCGCTCGATTGGGAAGTCACGCTAGGGTTGCGGCACTGGCTCGATGAGCAGGGTTTCGGCGTGGCCGAAGCGATGGACACCGCACAGCGCTTCGAGATCGGCTGGCTGACGGCGCGCGAACTGATCGCCCGCTGCGGCGCGCTCAAACTGAAGAACGGCTTCTGCGCCGGCGCGGGCACGGATCAGCGCCCGCAAGCGGACAGTGCGGCCGCGCTGGTGGACGCGGTGGTGGACCAGTGCGCCTACATCTCCCAATGCGGCGGCATCCCGGTGATCCTGCCGATGCCGTGGTTCGCGCAGAACGGCGCGAGCGCTGACGCCTACGTCGACGCCTACGGCGCGATCTTCAAGCAGGTGAAGGGGCCGGTGTTCGTGCACTGGCTCGGCGAGATGTTCCTGCCGTCGCTGCGCGGCTACTTCCCCGGCGACTCTTTCTCGCGCGTGATGGCGCTGGCGCCGGAGGTGGCGCGCGGCTGCAAGATTTCCCTGCTCGACGCCGAGCGCGAAGTGGATATCCGCCGCGAGCTCCTGCCGCGCGATCAGATCGTGCTGACCGGCGACGACTTCCACTTCGCGCGCACCATCCTGGGCGGAGATTCGGAAGGGCCTGCGCCTGCCGGCCCTCCGCGGGTCGAGCGCTGGACCGAGATCGGCGGACGCAAGGTGGCGCTCGGCGACTTCAGCCACGCGCTGCTCGGCATTCTCGACGTGATCGCCGTTCCCGCACGCCGCGCGCTCGACGCGCTCGTTCTGGGTGACGCCGCGACTTTCCTGCGCATCATGGAGCCTTGCGAAGTCCTCGGGCGCCACGTCTTCGAGGAGCCGACGCGGGACTACAAGGCCGGGCTCGCCTTTCTTTCCTGGTTGAGCGGCCGCCAACCCGACTACCGCCTCTTCAGCGGGCTCGAAGGAAATCGGGACCGCCTCCACTATCACAAGTGCGTGGGCCTCGCCTACGCCTGCGGCATCGCTTCCGGCGACGAGACCCTGGCCCGCCTGGCTCATTGGATGGACGAGGCGCGCTAGGATGCGCGCATGATCTCGCTGCGCATTAACGGCACGGAGCGCGCGGTGGAGGATTTGGATCCGGAGACCCCGTTGTTGTGGGTCTTGCGCGATCGGCTCGGTCTCACCGGTACCAAGTACGCCTGCGGCATGGCGCAGTGCGGCACTTGCACGGTGCTGCTCGATGGCAAGGAATCGGCGCGCGCATGCATGCTGCCGGTTTCCGCGATCGGCAAACGCGAAGTCACGACCATCGAAGGCCTCTCCGCCGACGGCGATCATCCGCTACAACGCGCGTGGCGTGAACACGCGGTGCCGCAGTGCGGCTTCTGCCAAGCCGGGCAGATCATGCAGGCTGCGGCCTTGCTCTCCGCCAAACCGAGACCGAGCGACGCCGACCTCGACGCGTGGATGTCGGCCAACCTGTGTCGCTGCGGAACCTATCCGCGCATTCGCGCCGCGATTCATGCGGCTGCAGCGGACCTGGCGGCGGAGGAAGCGCGGTGAATCCGCTCTCACGCCGCGACTTCCTTCAACGCATCGCCGCCTCCGGCGGCTTCGTGCTTGGCGCCTCGCTCGCGCCCGGCGCGTCCTTGCGCGCCTTCACGGCCGAAGACTTCGAGGATGCGAACTGGGAAGCCCATCTCTTCCTCACGATCGGAGCCGATGGGCTCGTCACGATCATTGCGCACCGCTCCGAGATGGGCACCGGCATCCGCACCGCGCTGCCGATGGCGCTCGCTGATGAGCTCGAAGCCGATTGGGCGCAGGTGCGTATCGAGCAGGCGCTCGGCGACCGTCGCTATGGTTCGCAGAACACCGACGGCTCGCGCAGCGTGCGCGAGTCCTTCGAGAAGTTGCGTCGCGTCGGAGCGACTGCGCGACATCAATTGGAGAGCGCGGCCGCCGCGCGTTGGGGCGTGCCGCGTGCAGAGTGCCGCGGGGAGCAGCACTTCGTGCGTCACGCGGCGAGCGGCCGCTCGCTCGGATACGGCGATCTCGCCGCCGATGCAGCCAAGCTCGAAGCGCCCGCCAAGGAAGACGTGCTTCTCAAGACGCGCGCCGAATGGCGCTGGATCGGGAAAGAAGGCACGCCGATCACCGACCTCGACGGATTGCTCGATGGCAGCGCACAGTTCGGAGCGGACGTTCGGCTGGAAGGCATGCTCACCGCGGTGATCGCGCGCCCGCCGGTGCTCGGCGACGTAGTGAAGGAATACGACGACTCCGCGGCGCGGGCGGTCAAGGGCGTCACCCAGGTCGTGCGCATGCCGGACGGCGCCTTGCCGCCGGCCTTCCGTCCGCTCGGCGGCGTTGCCGTCGTGGCGCGCGACACCTGGTCGGCCATTCAAGGACGCAATCAGTTGAAACTGGAGTGGACCTCCGGCCCGAACGCGGGTTACGACTCCGACAACTACCGCGAAGCGCTGCTCGAAACCGTGCGCCAGCCGGGGGACATCGCGCGCAACCGCGGCGACGTGGACCTCGCCTTCAGCGTGGCCGAAGGCGTGAACGCACCCATCGTCGAAGCCGAATACACGCTCCCACACCTTGCGCACGCTCCGATGGAGCCGCCGTGCGCGGTCGCGCGCATCGTCGAGGACGGCTGCGAGATCTGGGCGCCTACGCAGAATCCTCAAGCCGCGCAGGACGAAGTCGCGAGCGCGCTCGGAATGCCGCGCGACAAGGTGCGGGTGCACGTGACGCTCCTCGGCGGAGGATTTGGCCGCAAGTCCAAGCCCGATTACGTCGTCGAAGCTGCGCTGCTCGCGCGCGAGACCGGCGCGCCGGTGCGGGTGCAGTGGACGCGCGAAGACGAGATCCGCCACGGCTACTACCACGCCGCTTCGGCGATGCGCTTCCGCGCCGCTCTCGCAGCCGATGGCATGCCGAGCGCGTGGCTGCAGCGCAGCGCCTTCCCGCCGATCGGCAGCACCTTCGATCCCAACGCGAAGCTCGGCAGCGGCGGCGAACTCGGGCTCGGATTCACCGACGTGCCGTTCGACCTGCCCAATCTGCGCGCCGAAGTCGGCGAAGCGCGCGGACACGTGCGCATCGGCTGGTTTCGTTCGGTCTGCAACGTCTTCCACGCCTTCGGCGTGCAGTCCTTCGCCGACGAATGCGCGCACGCGGCGGGACGCGATCCGCTCGAATACCTAAGCGCGCTGATCGGCGCTCCGCGTCACTGGAATCCGAACACCGAAGGCATGCGTTACTCCAATTACGGCGAATCGCTGGAGACGCATCCGATCGATACCGGCCGCCTGCTCGCGGTGTTGCACCGCGCTGCGGAGGCTGCGGATTGGGAACGAAAGCGTAAGGCGGGAGCCGGCCTCGGCCTCGCGGTGCACCGCTCCTTCTGCGGCTACGTGGCGGTGGTGATGGAAGTGCAGGCGAAAAAAGGCGGAGCGATCACGATCCCGCGCGTGGACATCGCCGCCGACGTCGGCCTGGCGCTGCACCCCGATCGCGTGCGCGCACAGATGGAGGGCGCAGTCGCCTTCGGCATCAGTCTCGCCCGCTACGGCGCGATCACCGCCAAGAACGGCGCGATCGAGCAGTCGAACTTCCACGATTACCCGATCGCGCGCTTCGCCGAGAATGCGCGCGAGATTCACGTTCACCTGGTGGACAGCGATGCTCCGTCCGCAGGTGCCGGCGAAACCGGCGTCCCCCCGGTGGCGCCCGCGCTGGCCAACGCCCTCTTCGCCGCCACCGGCGAGCGGGTGCGGGACCTGCCGTTACGACGCTGAAATCGTGATAGATTGCTGAGGTGAGTCTGGTCCTCGCCTTCGCACTCCTCAAAGTCGGCGGCGCTTGGGAAGAAATGCGCGTGCTCGCCTCCGGCAGTACGCAACCGGATCTGTTCGGGCACTCGATCGCCAATGTGGGTGACCTCGACGGCGACGGCGCGGATGATCTCTTGATCGGCAGCCCATGGCTCGGCATGGCGGGCTCCGCCGTTCCTGGCGCCGCATTCCTTCATTCCGGAGCGACTGGAGCCCGGATCCGGCGGCACGACAGCCCATCGGGACTGCAAACTTTCGGTGCGTCCGTTGCGGGCGGTGAAGATCTCGACGGCGACTTGATTCCTGACTACGTCGTCGGCAACGAGGATTACCACGGTCCCCGGCCGGTGCTGGTCTATTCGGGTGCAACCGGCGCGATCCTTCACCAGCTCTCTCCGAGCGGCGCATCGCTGCAGTTCGGCTGGCGGGTCGCGGTGCTCGGAGACCTCGATCGCGATGGAGTCGCAGACATCGGAGTCATGAGTCAGTCCGCGCTCTTCGTCTTCTCCGGCGCGACCGGAGCTCAGCTTGCCGCCCACCCCATTTCGCCACTTGTGACTCAGTTCGTCGGGCTCGACGACCTGAACGGGGACATGATTCCTGAGATCGCGCTGGGCTCTCCATTCGAGTCGAACCTGCCCAACCAGAGTGAAGGCGCCGTGCACGTTCTCTCCGGAGCCACCGGCGCGACGCTGCACTCTTGGTACGGAACCCTCGACAATGACTACTTCGGCTTCGATCTTGTCGCCGTGCCCGATCGCGACGGCGACGGGCGGCGCGATCTTCTGATCGGCGCGCCGCAATACCTCGACCAAGGCTACGTCGAGTTGGTGTCCACGCGCACCAGCGCGACGCTGATGCGTTGGGATCGCAACAGCACTCATTGGGCGCAAAATCTGGGCCAGTGCGTCGGCGTGACCGGCGACATGGACGGCGACGGCGTCGAGGAGTACCTGATGGGCGGCAGCTACATGACGATCACCGGATCCGCGGGCTGGCGCCGTGGTGGACTGTGGATCGTGTCGGGTGCCAGCGGCGTGGTGCTCCAGGAGTTCGAAGCCAACTACGAGGAGGGGTTCCTCGGTTGGGACTGCGTCGGTCTCGGCGATCTCGACGGCGACGGTCTTGCGGAGGCAGCCGTCAGCGGCATCGGCGCGCCGCTCGACGCCTATCCCGTGTCCGTTCCCGGTGCGGTATCCGTGTACGGCTTCGAACGCTTCCTCGATCCCTCCGCGACTGAACTCTCCGCGTCCGCAGGCAGCAGCGTGAGCTTGAGCTTCGACTTCCCCGCTTCCGCGGGCGGCTGGGAATATCGTTTCCTTGTTTCTGCCACGGGCGCAGGTCCCGCGCGCTTTGGAGTGGACGTACCGCTGACTCCTGATGCGTTCACGTTGCACTCTTGGAACGGCGCCTATCCATCGGCGATGCATCCGCAATCCCTCCACGGCTTGCTCGATGGGGCGGGAAAAGCCTCCGGCTCCTTCGGCTTCGCAGCCGGGACGTTGACGACGCTCGTGGGGCGCACGCTCTACGCCGCGGCGGCTGCCTTCCCGGCAGGCCTGCCCGTCCCTCAGATTTCCTCAGCTGCGGTCCGATTCGAAGTCGCGCCTTGAAGTGCGCGCGGCGTGGCACAATGCCAACGCATGCCGCTCAAGCACACCCGACAGGACGCGCTCGAATACCACCGGGCCGGACGCCCCGGCAAGATCGAAGTGCGGCCGACCAAGCCGTGCCTGACCCAACTCGACCTCTCGCTCGCCTATTCGCCGGGAGTCGCTGAGCCCTGCCGCGAAATCGCGAAGGACGCCGAGAAGGTCTATGAGTACACCGCCAAGGGCAACCTCATCGCGGTCGTGACCGACGGCAGCGCAGTGCTCGGACTCGGCGACATCGGACCGCTCGCCGGCAAGCCGGTGATGGAAGGCAAGGCGGTGCTGTTCAAGCGCTTCGCCGACATCGACGTGTTCGACATCGAGTTGGGCACCAAGGACGTCGAAGAAATCATTTGCGCGGTCAAGGCGATCGCGCCGACGGTGGCCGGCATCAACCTCGAGGACATTTCCGCACCGCGCTGCTTCGAGATCGAGCGCCGCCTGCGCGAGGAACTCGACATTCCGGTCTTCCACGACGACCAGCACGGCACCGCGGTGATTGCCGGTGCCGGGCTCATCAACGCGCTCGAGGTTGCGGGCAAGAAGATCGAAGAGGTGCGCATGGTGGTCAGCGGCGCCGGCGCCAGCGCGGTCGCTTGCACTGAGTTTGCGATCGGCCTCGGCCTCAAGCGCGAGCACGTGATTCTCTGCGACACCAAGGGCGTGGTCTGGAAGGGACGCGTGGAAGGAATGAACGAATACAAGGAGCGGCTGGCCGCCGACACGCCGCACCGCACTCTGTCCGAGGCGATCCGCGGTGCCGACGTGTTCCTCGGCCTCTCCGCCGGCAACGCGATGCAGCCGGAGATGTTGTTGGCGATGGCCGAGAATCCGATCGTGTTCGCGATGGCGAACCCGGATCCTGAAATCCTTCCCGAGCTCGCGAAGGCGACCCGCGCGGACGTGATCATTGCCACTGGCCGTTCGGACTACCCGAACCAGGTCAACAACGTCCTCGGCTTCCCCTTCATCTTCCGCGGCGCGCTCGACGTGCGCGCGCGCACCATCAACAAGGAGATGCTCGCCGCCGCGCACGCGCTCGCCGAACTGGCGCGCGAGCCGGTGCCGGAGAACGTCGCCGCCGCCTACGGACTCAAGTCCGAGGACCTCGCTTTCGGCCGCGAGTCGCTGATCCCGAAGCCGCTCGACCATCGCGTGATCCGCCGCGTCGCCACGGCCGTGGCGCGCGCAGCGATCGAGACCGGCGTAGCGCGCAAGATCGTCGACCTTGAGGAGTACGTGCGCACCCTCGGCGAACGCATCGGCGAAGAGCGCGACCTGATGCGCATGGCGGTGTCGCACGCGCGTCGCGACCCGCGCCGCATCGTCTACCCCGAAGGCGACGCCGAACGCATCCTGATCGCAGCCGAGGCGGTGGTGAAGGAACGCATCGCGAAACCGGTGCTGGTCGGCGAAGAGACTCTGATCCGCTCCAAGGCCGCCGAGTACGGCATCAGCCTCGAAGGCATCGAGATCGCGGATCCGGCGAGCTCGCCGAAACTCGCGCAGTACGCAAACGAACTGCATGAGCTGCGACGCCACCGTCGCGTGGACGCCGAGACCGCGCTGCGCTTGATGCGCGATCCTCTGTGGTTCGGACCGATGATGCTGCGCATGGGCGACGCCGACGGATTGGTCTGCGGCGTGCGCCGCCAGGTGCGCAAAACCATGACGCCGATGCTGAAAACCATCCCGCTGCGCCCGGACGCGCAACTGGCGTGCGGCATGACGATGGTGTTCACCAGCCACGGCACCGTCTTCCTCTCCGACACCTCGGTCAACATCAACCCCACCGACCGAGAGCTCGCCGAAATCGCGCTGCTCTCGGCCGAACAAGTCCGCGAGTTCGGCATCGAGCCGGTGGTGGCGATGCTTTCCTTTTCATCCTTCGGCGGCACGCCGCATCCGCAGTCGGATCTGGTCCGCCGCGCCGTGCGCATCGCGCGCGAAGAAGCGCCGCATCTCATCATCGACGGAGAAATGCGCGTGGATTGCGCGCTCGATCCGACCGTGCAGCAACGCTACCCGGACTGCATCCTCAAAGGGCGGCGCGCGAACGTGCTGGTGTTCCCCAATTTGGAGTCCGCGAACATCGGCTTCAATTTGGTGCGGCTGCTTGCCGACCTGCCGGTCGTCGGCCCGCTGATGCTCGGCCTGTCCAAGCCCGCGCACATGCTGCAGCCGCACTCGTGCGGGGTGCGTGACGTCGTGCATTTGACCGCGATCGCTTGCTTGCAGGCGCAGGGACGCGGCGGACGCTCCGCGATGGCGCTGCGCGCTGCGCTCGGAAATACCGCAGCTTTGGAGATCCAGGCCACCGAATGAGGGCATGTAGCGCGACGCGGGAAGAAAATTTCCCGGCCAAGGTCCCGCTTTCGTGGTAGTTGAAGGGGAGATTGTCACACCCCGGCTCAAAACCGGCGAAGACGGAGCATTTTCTCCACTCAACTCAGCCATCCCCTCACAACCCTTCACGAATCATGGACATCCTTCGGCTCCTCGCGTGCGGTTCTGCGCTCGCCCTTCCGCTCTCAGCGTCCGCGGTCGCCCAATCGGGCGGCGGCTGGCAACCCGTGCAGCATCAGCAGAGCGCTTTCGCGGACTTCGAACTCGGCGCTGCGGTCGCCTGCATCGGCGACGTCAACGGTGACTTGATCCCGGACACGCTGCAGGGTTCGCCCGGCTCCGACTCGAGCGGCATGACCGCGAACGGCAAGGTGCAGATTCGCTCCGGCGCAGATGGCGCGCAGATCGACCGCGTGCTCGGCGCCGCCACTGGCGACCGCCTGGGCGCGGCCGTCGCGAACGCCGGCGACGTCACTGGTGACGGCATCGATGACTTCCTCTGCGGCGCTCCCTTCCATGACGGCGGCGCTGCAGACGGCGGCGCGGTCTATCTGTACAACGGCGCGACGCGCTCTCTGGTGCGTACTTGGCTCGGCGCGGACGCGGGCGGCCACTTCGGCGCCTCCGTCGCCGGCGGCGTGGACGTGGATGGCGACAACGTGCCCGACGTAATCATCGGAGCGCCCGACGCAGAGTTCGGCGGCATGACCGCCGCAGGCCGCGTGTTCGTCTATTCGGGCGCCACCGGCACTTTGATCCGTTCGCACGACGGCGTCGCGCAGGACGATCGACTCGGCGCCGCCGCGGTGTTGCTCGATGACGTCAACGGCGACTTGAAGGGTGACTACGTGCTCGGTAGCCCCGGCTCGGATCTCGGCCCCGGCCTCCGCGCCGGCGCCATCGAAGGCTTCAGCGGCGCCGACGGCGCTTCCCTCTACACGCGCAGCGGCGGCACCGATGCCGCCGAGTTCGGCGCCTCGCTCGCGCGCCTGGCTGACCGAGATGGCGACGGCGTGAATGAATTCATCGTCGGCGCTCCCGGCGCCACGGGACCGCTCGGCGCCACCTACGGCGCAGCGCGCATTTACCTCGGAGACACCGGCGAGTTCGACAAGCAATTCGTTCCGGTGGAGACTGACACGCGCTACGGCACCTCGGTCGCGGGAGCGGGCGACGTGGACCTCGATGGCGTCGAAGACATCCTGGTCGGCGCTCCGTTCTCGGACGGCGGCACGATCATTGACTGCGGCACACTCTGGTTCGTCTCCGGAATCAACGGGTTCCACAGCCGCGTCGCCGATGGCGGCGGTGACAACGCGCACATGGGTTCGGCGGTCGCGTGCGCAGGCGACCTCGACGGTGATCGCCGCCCCGCGATCATGGTCGGCTCGGCCGGCTTCAATCCCGGCGGGCTCGCGAGCGCCGGCGCCGTCGACATCTACGAGATCGATCCGTGGATGGCGCTGGACATCGACTCCTTCTCCTCCGCCGCCGGCGGCGTGATCAACTTCGCGGTCGACTTCCCGACCTCCTCGGCCAACAGCGCCTACGAGATCTTCGCTTCGGCGCTCGGCACCGGTCCGACGATCCGCGGTGGCGTCAAGATCCCGTTGACGATGGACTACCTGTTGCTTCGCATGCACCGCAGTCCTCCGGCCGGCTGGATTGGACACCACGGGGTGCTGAACGCTTCGGGAGACGCCGCCTCGACGCTCACCCTTCCTGCAGGGCTCGCGGCCAACTACGTCGGCAGGACGCTGTGGTTCGCAGCCGTAACCATGACGGGGGGGGCGCCCACGGCCGCCTCGATGCCGTCTCCGGTCACCGTCATGCCTTAGCACCAGAAATCGGGCGCGCGGTTATTCTTTCCGCATGCCCGAGGAGATCGTTTTCCGGCTCGAACCCGGACGCGACCCCGAGCGCCTGGAATCCGCTGAGCTGAAAAGGCTTGCGGCCCAGGCGCTCGGCCTTTCTGCCGACGAATTCGAAGAAGTGCGCCTCCAGCGCGTCTCCTTCGACGCGCGGCCGAAGTCCATGAATTGGCGCGTCGCCGTGCGCGCCTGGCGCGCGGAAGAGCGCGTCCCCCCCCCTCCGCGCTCCGAGCCTTGGCCGCCGGAGCCGCTGCCTGTGGATGCTCCGCGCGTTGCGATCATCGGCAGTGGGCCGGCTGGACTCTTCTGCGCGCTCGAATTGGCGCGCGCCGGCATCCGGCCGATCGTGCTCGAGCGTGGACCCGACGTGCAAGAGCGCCGCAAGGCGATCGCGCTACTCAACCGCGGCGAGGCCACGGATCCTGAGGCCAACTACGCCTTCGGCGAAGGCGGCGCCGGCACCTACTCCGACGGAAAGCTCTACACGCGCAGCGGCAAACGCGGCGACGTCCAGCACGTGCTGCGCGAATTGGTCGCGCACGGCGCGCCGGAGCGCATCCTGTGGTCCTGGCGTCCGCACGTCGGTAGCAACCTTCTGCCGAAGGTCATCCAAGGATTGCGTGAAACGATCCGCGGCTGCGGCGGAGAAGTGCGCTTC
>JAQBVK010000034.1 GCA_027623585.1 Planctomycetota bacterium | reverse complement strand
GGCCACTCTGATCACAGCGGCCGCGATCTCGCTCGAAACTCTCCTGCTCGGATTGGTCGTGCTCGCCGCGCAGGATCGTCACTTGGTGTTCCGCCTGTGAGCGCGCCTCCGAGCATTCGGCTGAAGGACGTCAGGCTGACCTACCGGCTCTACTCCAACCGGCGGCCGAGCTTGAAATTGTCCTTCCTGTCCGCCCTGCGCGGCGGAGTGGAGGAGCATCAGGAGTTGCACGCGCTGCGCGGCGTGAGCCTCGAGATCCGGCCCGGCGACCGCGTCGGATTGATCGGCCCGAACGGCGCCGGCAAGACGACCATGCTGCGCCTGTTGGCCGGAATCTTTCCTCCTTCCGCTGGCACGGTGGAAGTGAGCGGCTTTACAGTGCCGCTGTTCCGGATGGGGCTCGGCTTCGAAGCCGAAATCACCGGCGAGGAAAACGTGGTGCAAGCCGGCGCGCTGCTCGGCATTTCGGCCAAGCAGATGCGCGAGCGCGCTGAGCAGATCTTCGAGTTCGCCGAGCTCAAGAAGTTCCGCAACTCGCCGCTCAAGTACTACTCGCGCGGCATGGTGACCCGGCTCGCGTTCGGAACGGTTTGCGAGGTCGACCCTGAGATCCTGTTGCTCGACGAAGTATTCGGCGGCGGCGACATGTCCTTCCGCGAGAAAGCCGTCAAGCGCATGCAGGAATTGATTCTGCGCACGCCGATCGTGGTGATGGTTTCGCATTCGATGGCAACCGTGCGGGACGTCGCCAACCGCGTGATCTGGCTGCAAGATGGCGAGATTCGCATGGACGGCGATCCCGAGCAGGTGATCAGCGCCTATGAAGCCTCCGTCAACTAGGCTGGCGGTCTCGCTGGTCGCGCACGCGCCCGACTTCGCGTTGCTGGAGGAGGTGCTCAGCGCCCTCGACGAGGCGGTGGCGCGCGCCCAAGCGGACGGGGTTCTGGGCAAGATGCGGCTGACGCTGGTGGATCACGGCCCTGGCGAGTCGGCGCGCGCGCGGCTGACCGCACTCGCGCAAGCCTACCGCGCCGAACTCCTGACCCCGGCGGCGAATCGTGGCTTCAGCGCGGGCCACAACCTTGGCTTGCGCGACGCAGCGGAGGAATGCTTCCTGGTTCTGAACCCCGACGCCGTGCTGGATCCCGTGGCTTTGAGCAAGGGCCTGCGCGCGCTCCAAGCGGATCCAGCGATCGCGCTGATCGCGCCGCGCGTGGACACCGGCCCCGGCGGTCCGCAGCACCTCTGCAAGCGCGAGCCGGATCCGTGGACGCTGTTTCTCCGCGGCTTCGGTCCGGCTTGGCTGCGGCAGCGCAACCGGGAACGGTTGGCGCACTATGCGATGGAGGACCTCGACTCCGAGCGCGCGCAGGACGTGCCGCTCGCCAGCGGCTGCTGCATGCTGCTGCGCGCCGCGGCCTTTCGCGCCGCCGGAGGTTTCGACGAACGCTTCTTCCTCTACTTCGAGGACTTCGACCTCTGTCACGCGCTGCGCTCCGGCGGCGGACGCATCCGCTATCTGCCGGAGATGCGCGTGCGCCACAACCCCGGCGGCACCGCCGCCAAAGGCGGCTCGCATCGACGCCTGTTTCTGGCTTCAGCCTGGAAATACTTCCGTAAACACGGCAACCGCTCCCAAGAGTAGGATGAGCGGGTGCGCTCCGCCGCGCCTTATCTCGTTCCGCTCCTGCTGAGCAGCTTCGCGTTCGCGCAGGAGCCGGATCCCGTCGGCATGGTCGCGCAGATTTTCGAGGAGACGCGTGCGGAGTCGGAGGCGATTTGGCGCACGTATTGCGCAGCCAATGAAGATCTGGGCTTCAGTGGAGTGATCAGCGATCTGCCCGACTGGGATCACTACGTGGAACGGCTGGATAGCGCAGCCTTCAAGCGTTTAGCGAAGGGCATCGCTCCCGGTGACGGCAAGCGCAAGTACGGCAGTCACGCGATGAACGTCGCGATGGGCAGGCTCCGTTGTGAATGGTTACCGGAGCGGCAGCTCGTGCGCGTTTGGGGCGATCAGGAAGGCGTCGCGCGGGAACCGTGGGAAGAGAATTACGTCCGCGTCGTGCAAAACGATGCCGCCGGCTCCGTCGGCGTGCCGCTCGAAGTGGACAAAACCATTCAGCAACTCTGCGACCGCGTCGATCGCTTCATAGCAGGCGGCGCCACGCGCTTTCACTTGCTGCCACCGCAGTGATTGCGGCGGCTGGGGTTAGGATTCTCGGATGCGCCTCGCCCGCTTGAGCCTCGCCGTTGCTGCGCTCGCCGTTCTCTCCTGCAGCGACGACCCGAAGATCCGCGAGGACAGCCCCGAGCATCTCGTCGAGGATCTTGCGCGCGCGCTGCGCGTTCACGCGATCGAGTGGCTCGACGAAGAGAACGCCGCCGCCGACGGTCCGGCCGGCATGGGCGCGGTGGCTTCGCAGGACGTCACCGCAGAAGTGATTCGCTACCAACGCCTGCTCGAGCGCGGCCGCGCGCTCTGCGATCGATGGCTACCCCCCGAGGCGCGCCGCCTTCAGGTGCCGGCGGAGTGGAGCGCGGAGGTTCGCAGCTTCGCAGTGTCGCTCGCGCTCGCTGAGCCCTCGGACATCCTGGCCACCGTCGAAGCGGCGAGTTCGCCAACTGCCCCGCGCCGCGTGACTCTGCGCGTCGGCAACGATTCCTGGAGCGTGCGGATGCGCCCAGTGAAGAAATCCTGGGAGTTCGTTACCGGACTCCGTCGTCAGCGCTGAACGGCTCATCGTTCGCGCGCCACGCTGCGGCTAGGATGCCTCTGAAATGGCCGTCGTCCGCCGCCGCCAAGCACGTCACGAAGCGCTGTTGCGGCTGAGGGCCTGGCTGTCGGAACCGGAAGGGAACACGCTGGTCATCGGCGGCCTCCACCCCGCCGACGTCGCGGACGTGATGTGGCTGGACTTCGAAGAGGAGGAGGCGCGCCGCATCTTCCGCGCGCTCCCGGAGAAGGAGGCCGCGGCGGTTCTCGAAGAAACCGAGATCAAGTTCCAAGCCGCGCTGCTGCTCGACGCGGAGCCGGCCTTGGTCGGCCGCCTGCTCGGTTATCTGCCGGCCGACGACGCGACTGACGTGCTCGAGCAGTTGCCCGAGCAGCTCCGCCTCGAGGCGATGTGCTTCGTCAAGCCCGAGGACGCTGCCGACATCCGCCATTTGGCCGAGTACGACCCGGACACTGCCGGCGGGATGATGACCACCGAGTTCCTGACCGCGCTCGCGGACGAGAAGGTCGGCGACGTGATCAAGCGCATTAAGCGCAACGAAGGCGACGCGGAAACGGTGTATTCGATCTACATCACCGATCCGAAGGACATGCTACTCGGCGTGGCGTCCACGCGGGAACTGCTCGAGTCCGGCATCCACGAGGAAGTCGGCTCGATCATGAATCCTGACGTGATCCAGGTGAAGTCCGACGAGGACCGCGAGGAAGTGGCGCGCCGGGTGCTGCACTACAACCTCTCGACGATTCCGGTGGTCGACGCGCGCGGCACGATCCTTGGCATCGTCACCGCGGACGACGCGCTCGAAGTGCTCGAACAAGAGGGCTCCGAGGACGCGCTCCTCCTCGCCGGCGCGGGCGGCGAGTCCGACGTCAGCGACGCGCTGCGCACCAAGGTGCTCCGGCGCGCACCGATGCTCGCCGTGCCGGTTGCGGCCGGCTTGCTGATCTCCAAACTCGTGCACATCTTCACTCACGGCTCCGAGGCCGGCGCCGGCGGCAGCGAGTGGGGCCTGCTGCTTTCTTTCCTGCCTCTCGTTCTCGCCATGTCCGGCACGGTGGGCATGCAAACCTCGGCCGTGCTGGTGCGCGGAATCGCGGTCGGTCAAATCACCACGGGACGCCGCGCCGAGGTGCTCTTCGACGAGATTCGCGTCGGCCTGCTGCTCGGCTTGCTGGCCGGACTCGTGACCGGCCCAGTGATCGCGTTCCTGCTGCAAGATCTCGCCACGGCGTCCTCGCTCGCCCTCGCGCTGTTCCTCGCCGTGAGTTGGTCGGCCACCGCATCGGCCTTCATCGCGCTCGGTAGTGAAGCTGCCGGCTTCGACCCGGCGCTCGTTTCCGGGCCGGTCATGATGGGAGTCAGCGACCTTTCGGCCGCCGCACTCTTCCTCGGAGTCTCTTCACTCTTGATCCTCTGACACTGCGCCTTCCCCGCCTTCGCACGCTGGTCCTCCTGGCGTTGATCGCCGTGTTCGCAACGGCCTTTGCGGTGATCGGCCGGCCGTACCGAGTGGTCGGCCACTCGATGGAGCCCGGCTTGTTGGCCGGCGATTGGGTGCTGCTGCGCGGGAGCGATCCGCACGATGGCGACGTCGTGGTGTTTCGCGAGCCGGACAGCGGACTGCTCGCCGTGAAGCGAGTGAGCGGCGGACCCGGTGAGAGCGTACAAATCGTGGGCGGAGACTTGTGGGCTCACGGTGCGCCGCGCGCTCGCCCGCTGCACGGCGTCGAGGACTTGCTGCCGATGATCGAGGCGGAGGGCACCGGCATCGCGGAGGACATCGACCTCGAGCGCGCAGGCTTCACTTCCACGAACCAGGAGTGGGATCTCCCGCGCGGCGAAGCGCAGGCTTTTCTACGCCGTCCGCCGTTTGCGGACTATCTTCTTCGCGGCGAGACGATTGCCGGCACGCTTCCGGCCGTCGATCTCGGCCTAGAACTCGAATACGCGCTTGGTGACTCTCAGGCGGAAGTCCACGTCGAGCTGCGCGTGAGTCGCGCTTCCTTCCGCGCGCGCCTCTTCGAGGGGGGGGGAGAGTTGCGCGTGGAGCGACACGAGCCGGAGCAGCCGATCGAACTCCTCTTCGAGCAAAGGCTCGATCCGCCAGCACCGAACGGGCGCCTGTTTTTCGCCGCAGTGGACCGATGTCTCACGGTCGCGGTGGATGATCGCGTGCTGCTCACAGGCTTGGCGTTCCAGCCGCCGGCGCCCGCGATCTTCGCTGATCGTCCGCCCGAGTTCGGCCACTTCTCGCACGCCGGAATCGGTGGCCGTGGGCCGTTGCGCGTCACGCGCGTGCGCGTCGGTCGAGACGTTCTGCTCGATCCCGCCGGAACCTATGGTGGGGCGGAGGTGTTTCACCTTGGACCTGACGAGTATTTCGTGCTCGGTGACAACCCATCCCACAGCCGCGACTCCCGCCACTACGGTGCCGTGGACCGCTCGTCCATTCTCGGCGTGGTCAAAACCCGGTGGGGAGGATGGGGTTGGACCGAACGAGGTTGGCGGCGTGACTGAGGAGGGCGGCGAAGACGCCGCCGGCTGGCAAGCGGATCCGGGGGTCGCCCTGATGCTCCGTGTGCAGACCGGGGATACCGCGGCCTTCGAAGAATTGGTGCGCGCTTATCAGGGCGCAGCCTTCGGCATGCTCAGGCGAATCCTCGGACCGCGTGGTGCGGTCGAGGACTTGGCCCAAGAAGCCTTCCTGAGAGTGTGGCGTGGGCGAGATCGTTTCCGGCCCAAGGGCCGATTCACGACCTATCTCTACCGGGTGACCTACAACCTGGCCCTGAACCGCATCCGCGACAACGCGCGTAAACCTTTACGCCCGCTGCCCTTGGATCCGGAAGGCCGCCCCCTGGAGGCGGCAAGTCCGGAGGAGCACCCCGGGCTGGAACCGGCCGATCAGGAGATCTGGGCGGATCGCATCGGCCAAGCACTCCAGGCGATCCCGGAGAACCAACGCGCTGCCCTGGTGTTCCAACACTACGATGGCCTCGATCTGACCGAGATCGCTTCGATCCTCGAAATCAGCCCCCAAGCCGTCAAATCCTTGCTCCACCGAGCGCGCGAAAGGCTCCGGGAGCTCCTCTCCGCAGCATGGAATTCGGGAAAATGACCGAAATTCGCGATTGGCTTTCTGACGCCCTCGACCGGCATCCCGGCGAGAAGGTGCCGGATGACTTCGCAATTCGGCTGATGAGCCGAATTCATGCGGAAACTCCGCGCACGGGGGTCCATAAGTGGCCGCTCCGCATGGCGATCGCCGCCGGCGCCTTGGTCATTCTCGGCCTGGGATATTGGCTGGGCATGGGCACTCCCAACCTACGCAAGCCGGTGCTGGTCGGGACACCGGGAGACACGGCAGCGCTCGAGGTCGAAGAAATGTGGCGGAACCGGGATCTCCTGGAATCCTGGGAGCTGCTCAACGATCCAGATCTTCAACTCGGCTTGGCTGAAGCCATGACGGGCGCCGGCATCTTCGAATCCGTGCCGGCCAGCCCGGAGGCGCCGCGATGAGTTTGCTGCTTGCCGCCGTCTCGCTCGCGATCCTTCCGCAGGCTCCGACTCAGGCTCCGACTCAAGATCCGCGCTCCGTCCAGGTGGCTGCGACGTGGTGGGAGCAGATGAGTCCCGAGCAGCGCGAACGCCTGAACGAGCGTTGGCACAAGTACCGCGAGTACGGTCCGAAGTCGCAGGAGGTTCTGCGCAAGCGTTTCGATGCGCTCGAGGACGAGCGTTCGATGTTGTTCCGCCGCCTCACGGACGAGGAGCGCGAGCGCTTCGAATCCATGGATGAAGCGCAGCGGCGGCAGTTCCTCGACGAGCGGCTGCGCGAGCGCTTTCGCGAGAAGGGGGAACGTTGGCAAGGCCGCGATCCCGGACTGGCCGATGGATTGCGCGATCTTCCGCCCGAAGAGTGTTCGCGCCGTCTGGAACGCTTCACGCGGCAGGTTCACTCGGACCGCGTGCGCAGTGAACTCGAAGAGGCCGTGAACGAAGGCTGGATCGGTCCCGTCGCCGCCGAGTGGCTGCGCGAAGCGCCGGCCGAAGAGTTGTTCTCGGCGGTCGGGCAAGTGCATCGCTGGCGTTTTCTCGACCGCGCACACCGCGAAGGCTTCTGGGAGTCGCGGGGCATCGGGCCCGAAGAGCGTTCACGGATGCTCGAGTTGCCGATCCCGCATTTCTTTGAAGAAGTGCGCCGGCTCGAGCGGGGAGAGCCCATGCTCGCGCCGCCTTGCGATTGGCGGAAGAATGGCATGGATCGTGGATCCGATCGTGGATCCGAGCGCGGAGACTCCGGTGGACCACGGCGACAACGCGAGGAGAAATCCTCGGGGCGTCCGCCTCACGATCGGCCGGCGGATCCTCGCGGTGAGCATCCGCCCGGCCCTCCGCAGCGTTGAACGCTTGCAATCGGGGGCGAATTATCGCCCAATAGGCACAGGAAGGTAGCGCGAGCCCCTCCGGCCTTCATGTCAGAGGCCGCGACGTTCGTGCCGTACCCGACGCTGCATGCCGAACGAAGCTCCCCCCTCACCCGTCACCGCGCCCGAAACTCGTCGCGGCCGGGACCATGCCGACCTTCAGGGTGGGACGAATCGTTTCCGATTCCGCCCTGATCGTCTCACCAGCACGGACTTTGGTGAAGACTTTGTCTGCCGGCTGCAGTGGAACGGCCAGCCGGTGACGATGCACAAGGTGCTCGACGCCTCCCGGTGGGGTTTTGCTTTCGAGCCCGCGCCCGGCCCGGCGCCGGTGCCGGGCTCAGAGATCCCGATCGTGGAATTGATTCACCGTGGAGAGGTGATTTGGACCGGCCGGGGAGTGGCGGCGTATCTCGAGGAGAGCCCTCGCCGCCGCATCGGCGTGCGGCTGTTCTCGGCGACCGCTGAGACTGGCGTCGATCTCGACACGGTGCGTGTGCGCGAGAGCGTGGTCGGCCAGCGACTGACCGCATTGCTCGAGTTGCACGCCCAGGCTTCGCTCCTGCCGAAGGCTTGGCTGGCGCAAGTGGGAATGATGGCCCATTTGCTGCAACTCGCGCGCGAGGCCGCCGACGCGACCGAGGCCATGATGCGTCCGCAGGATCTGTGGCGCGAACCGGATCAGTGCGCGAAGATCACGGCGTCGATCTACGCCAAGTGGGGACCGGTGTTCCAACGCTACTGCCTGCAGTTGGAGAAGATGTCCGCGAAGTTGTCGCCGGAGCAGGTCACGCTCGGGCACGACTACGCGCAGCGCGCGTTGATGCCGCTGCTGATGCCGTGTCCGATGCACCGGCGCGCCTATGAGAAGCCGCTTGGCTATGCCGGCGACTACCGGCTCATGGAGCTGATTCAGGATGAGCTGCTGGAAGGAGACACTCTCTACGGGCGTTTCCTGCATCACGTCGGGCGCAGCTACACGCTGGCAGAAACCGTGCAGCGACGCGACGAGGTCGCTTCCGACGCCATTCGCCGCGCGCTGAAGCTGCAGCGTCCGGTGCGCATCGCCTCGTTGGCTTGCGGGCCCGCGATCGAGTTGCAGCGCGTGTTCGCCGAGTTGCCGACGCGCAAGCATCCGGTTGAACTGGTCATGATCGACCAGGACGAGGACGCACTCGGCCGCTGCCACCAGCGTCTGCTCGGAATCCTCAACGCGCGGCCGGACTCCGGCTTGATCACGATGAGCACGCTGCACTTCTCGATCCGGCAGATCGTGCTGCCGAAGCCGGGAGCGGAGCAGAAGTTGGTGGACAAGGATCTCCACTCTTTCGACCTCGTCTACTCGATGGGCTTGTTCGATTACATCCAGCAGAGGCTGGCGCGCGCAATCACTGGCGCGCTGTGGAAGATGCTCGGCCACGGCGGGCGTCTACTGATCGGCAATCTGGTGCGCGTGCCGGACTCCTCCTGGATGATGGAGTACGCGACGGAATGGAACCTGATCTACCGCGATCGCGCGGAGATGCTGGATCTTGCCTCGGACCTCATCGCGCCGCCGAAGGCCACGCCCAAAGTGCGCCGCGACTCGACGGGTCGCTGCCTCTTCCTCGACGCGGTGCGGGACTAGTCGGAGCGAGACGCGCGTTGGTACCACGCCTTGACGGGTGGGGAAGGGATGATAGATTCCATCCGGATACCACCGTGAAAGGTTTGGGAACGCTCTTGATCTCGGTGCTCACGCTGGTCGTGGCCGGAAAGAGCGCCGAGTCGTTTCTGGCGCGGCAGGCCGAGGTGGAGGCTTCTCCTGCGGAACTGCGCACCCAGCAGCGGCTTGGACCGGCTGCAGGTGAGGCATCCAAGCTTGCGCCTTCTTCCACGACGACGGCGCCGCCTCAAGAAGGAGATCCAGTCGTCTACGTGTCCTGGAGAGGGACCCGCTACCACCTCCGCACCTGCCAAGCGGTTTAGCGCGTGCGCTTGCCTCTTCCGCTTGCGCAGGCTCGTCTGCGTCACACCGCGTGTTCACTTTGCCACCCTCTCCTTGAGTAGCAGGCAGCCCTTCCCGGTTCATTGCCATTCAAGCGGCGGAGAAGGGCTGGCCAGTCCACACGACCGGGTGCTGCACTCTTGCGCAGGATCCGAGCAGCGCTCTTGGCGCGGCAGGAGAGTTGCCCGTTTACCCCGCAGGCATGCGTTGAGTTGACCCACCACCCAAGGCGTTTTTCCAATGAAGTCTCTATCCCAAGATCGAAGCGACCCTTCTCTGGAGTTTGACCTTCCCCCAATAAATCCGACCACGGCTAGAGTGACATTCGGCATCCAAACCGAGATTCTAACCCGCCTCATTCTCTGGACCACGGTAGGGAAAGAATCCTCGGGGTGTGTGCTGAGCTGCAATTCGCGGGACGCGTCAGCACCAAACTGCGACCGAGTTCAATCCATCCGCTTGCCGTCATCCACGCCGCTGCCGCTCGGATCGGGGGAATCGTCACCGAGGACTTCAGCCGCGGTCGAGCGCGGGAAGCGAATCGTGAAGCACGCGCCGCCGTCGTCTCCCTTCGCCTGAACCTCGATCGCGCCGCCGTGCGCCTGGATCAAATTCTTGACGATCGAGAGGCCGAAACCGGTGCCGTGCGACTTGCCCGAAGTCGCACCGACTTGGAACAGGCGGTCGGCGACTTCAGGCGGAATGCCCGGCCCGTTGTCGCTGACCTTGAACACGATCTCGTGGCCGTCGGCTGAGCAGACGAAGCGTACGGTCGGGTTCGGATGGTCCTTGCACATCTGGACCAGCGCGTCGCGTGCGTTGTTGAAGAGATTCTCGAACACGCGCGTCATGCGGTCATGATCCCAGCCCAGCGTCGCCGCGGCGTCGCCGTGGAAGTCAAGTTTCAACTTCACGCCGACGGCTTCCATGTTCTGCGCCGCGTCGTCCGCGAGCCCTTTGAGGAACTTGAACACCTCGGTCTTTTGGCGGTCGAGCGTGACGTCCTGGCCGCGCATGAATTCCAGCATCTCCTGAATCATCGCCTCGATGCGGAAGGCCTGTTTCTCTATCGAGTCGAGCTCCTCCTGCATCTGCGGAAGTGACCCGAGCATTTCGGCGGTCATGCGCAGAATCTCGAGGCGGGTGACCAGCGCTTGCAGCGGACTGCGCAGATCATGCGCGATCGTGCCCGCGAACTGACCCATCGCAAGCAAACGGCTGTCGCGCTCGGCCAAGGTTTTCTCGGCGGCGCGTAGGCGGAGTTGCGCCTCGATGCGCGCTTCGAGTTCGGCCTGCTTGAAGGGCTTGTTGACGTAGTCCACCGCGCCGAGCGTGAGGCCGCGCACCACCGCCTCACTGCCGGTGCGCGCGGAGAGGAACAGGATCGGCGTGCTCGCAAAAGCCTTGTCCTTACGCAGCGCTTCGACCATTTCGAAGCCGTCCATCTCAGGCATCATCACGTCCGACACGATCATGTCGGGGCGGATGCGACGCGCGGCTTCCAGGCCTTCGCGCCCGTTCTGGGCGGTCTGCAGGCGCCAACGCGCGCCGATGATGCCGCCGATGAAGGCGCGCAGGTCGGGGTCGTCCTCGACCACGAGCACGAGCGGCGCGTCGGGCGCGACGTTGGAAATCTTCGACTTGCTGCTCTGCTCCAGGCTCGGCCGCTTGAGGTCGGCGAAGTCGGTGGTGGTGGACGCTGCGCGCACCACCTTCTTCTCGCCGGAGTCGGATTGCTCGATCGACGCGACGTCCACGTTCGGCAACTCGACGCGGACGGTCGTGCCTTCACCGAGCGTGCTGCGCGCGAAGATCTTGCCGCCGTGTGCTTCCGCGAACTCCTTCGACAGCGAGAGTCCGAGACCGGTGCCCTGGATCTTTCCAGCCTTGCCGCCTTTCACCTGGTGGAAGCGCTCGAAGACCTTCTCGACTTGATCGGCCGGGATGCCGCAGCCGGAGTCCTGCACCTCGAACCACACCGTGGCCGCGTGTTCGCCCATGGTGCCGGCGCGCACCGTGATGGCGCCGCCGTCGGGCGTGAACTTCATCGCGTTCGAGATCAGGTTGTTCGCGATGGTTTCGACCTTCTCGACGTCGAAGGCGATGGGAGGCAGGCTGTCCAGGCCTTCGCCGGTCAGCGTGATCGAGCGGCCCTCGGCATATGGAGTTGCCGCGTTCACGGTCTTCGACAGCATGCCGCCGAGGTCCGCGACCTCGCGCTGCAGGGTCATTTGACCAGCCTCAATCTTGGAGAAGTTCAAGATCAGGTTCACCTGGCGCATCAAGCGGTGCGCGTTGGTGTTCATCGCGTCGAGCAGCGCGTCTTCGTTGGTGCTCGGATCATGACGCATGAGGGTCTCGATCGGGCCGAGCAGCAGCATCAGCGGCGTGCGCAATTCGTGGCTGACGTTCGCGAAGAACGAAGTCTTCGCTTCGTCGAGCGACTTCAGCTCGGTGTTCGCGACCTCGAGCTGCATGCGCATGCGCAGGCTCTCGCGGCGGTTGCGCTGCGACGCTGCGGCGGCCCACACGGTGAGGATCGCGGTGCCGCCGAGGAAGAAGAAGGGCGCGGCGGCGGCGATCGGATGAAAGCCGTGCACCACCGTGTTGAGACCGAGATAGGTGAGGATCGTCAGCGCGCCGTAGATCGCGGTCGTCGCCGCGCCCCACGGGAAGTACAAGCCCACCAGGAAGATGGCGAGCATGTTGCCGACGTAATACTGGTTCTCGAAGCCGCTCCAGATCGCGGTCATCACGCTCATGCCGAGCGTACCGACGTACATGATGCCGACCGACAGCGGCACCACCCTGCGCGCCCCCCATGCCGAGTGGCTGATCCACAAGGCCAGGCCTGTGCATCCGGCAACGGCGAGGCGTACCAGAAGGAAGGGCAGCCAATAGTCGCGGGCCGCCAGCAGATCGAGGCCCCAGAAGACCACGTAGAGCACCACGCCGACCTGCAGGCCAAGGCGAAGGCGGCGCAGCAGCAGCTCTCGCGTCTCTTTCGCGAAAACATCTTCGAAGCCGTCCGGGGAGACGGGCTCGAGGTTTCCAGATCCGCGCGATTCGCTCATGACGGCTTCGCCGAGGCTCCGGACGGAATCCGGGCCTGGTATGCCTGGATCCATCGGCTGCTCGGCGCCCATACTTGAGACGGATTCTGCTCAAGCAGAGGGGGCGGGGCGGACGATGGAGAGATGAAACCTCCATCCCCCTGGATGGCTTGTACATGGCACGCATTCTTGTCACCGACGACGACGCCGAACTCCGCGGCACCCTCGAGAAGCTTCTCAAGCTCCGCGGCTACACCGTGGAAACGGGGCGCGACGGTCTGGAGGGAGCCAAGATGCTCGCGACGCAGCAGTACGACCTGCTGATCACCGACATCGTGATGCCGAACCAAGAGGGCTTGGAGAGCATCATTCAGGCGCACAAGAAGTACCCGACGATGAAGATCATCGCGATGAGCGGTGCGGGCAAGACCAGCACTGAGGTCTATCTGCGCGTGGCCAAGAACGTCGGCGCCAACTTCACCTTCCAGAAGCCTTGGAACCCCAAGGACATGCTGGCGAAAGTGGAAGAGTTGCTGAGCGGCGTGCCTGCCGCCTAGGCCAGTTCCGCCTTGCGGTTCAGTCCAGCGCGATCCGAGTGAGCACGTCGGCTTCGGCGGTCTCTGCTTGCTGCTCGAAAACGCGAGCGCGCGCAAGGTAGTCCCTCCGCGCCGCCTCGTCGGAGAGGTCTTTCAGGTTGATCCGCACGTTGAGTCCGGCGGCGCGCACCGCAAGCCGTGCGCACATTGCGCCGACGCCGGCGTCACTCGCGCTCGCTTTCAAGCCGTGCTCGGCCATGGCGGAGCAGACTTCCATCGCTTCGAGCGAGGTCTCCATCACCGCGAGCGGTGTTTCGATCGCGCCGCGCACGGCGGCCTGCATCGCATCCAGGTCTTCGGGTTTGCGCCATGCATTCATCACGGCGTGGAAGGCGTCGGTGTCGGCATCCACCAAGGCGAGCAATCGGTCGGCCACGGCCTGACCGCGCTCGGCGTGGCGCGAGAACTCTTCCCAACGCGCGTCCCAACCCTTCTTGTGGCTGGAGAGGTTGGCAACC
>JAQBVK010000033.1 GCA_027623585.1 Planctomycetota bacterium | reverse complement strand
GTTCCCGCGCTTGCCAGCGGCCGAGACCGCGTTCGGCGCGCAGGTAGTCGACCACGCGCAATTGGGAAACGTAGGCTTCGACCGCCTGATCCTTACGGCGCCGCATTTCCGGGGTCAGCGGCAGCAGCGCGGTGCCGGGCACGGGCGCCCAAGTTCCCGCGGCGGCGATGCGCGCCTCGCTCAGGCCGGCGGGCCAAGCGGCCTGCAAGGCGCGCGCGGACTCGTAGTGATCCACGTGATTGTCGGCCCACCACACGACGTGCGTGCGATCCGGCGCAAATTCCTCGAGCAGGGCGCGCAAGCGTGGAATCCAAGGTCCGCGCGCGCTCAAACGCTCTTCGGGCGCGTCGAGGAAATGCAGGTCGCTCACGCCGAGCACCGCCATCGCGGCGCGCGCCTCTTCCTTGCGGATGCGGGTGGCCTCTTGCGGAGCCAGGCCAGGCACGCCGCGCGTGCCGTCGGTCATCCAGATCACGCGGACCTCGGCGCCGGAGGCGAGGCCATCGAGAATCGCGCCTCCGGCCTGGATCGCGTCGTCATCGAAGTGCGGCGCGAGCACAACGATGCGTCGAGCCGGAGCGAGCGTGGGAGCGCCCGAGCACGCGAGCGGCGCGGAGCGCTGATGGTCCAGGGCCGTCACCAAATAGCGGCGGTTTTCCAGCGGCCCCCCGCCGCGGCGTTCGGCGCGTCCGGAACCGCGCAACAAATCCGCGGTGCGCCGCGCCGGTAGCACCTGGAGCGCTTCCGAAAACCCTGCGCAGCCGTGGCGGAATCCGCTGCGATAGGCGCGCAGTCCCGCCGCGTGGGAAGAAAATTCGCGCTTGGCGTCGCCACTTCCGTCGTGCATGAGCACGTTCGGCCACACCGGCCAATCGCGCTCGTAGAGCACGACCGTGCGGTCGCGCGGCAAGCTGTCGAGCAGCTCGAGGAGCGTGGCAGTCTCTGCTCCCGGCCGCGGCGCCGGCGCGAGCAGCAGATCGCAGGCCTCGGTCCAAGTCTCCGGTTGGAGACGAGCCAGCGTCGTCGGGATCCAGGGCGCGGGATCGCCGTGCACGAAACCGGCGCGGCGCGCGGACGGAAGCGCGCCAACTTCTGGAACCGAAATCAGGTTCGACGGGCGGCGGAGCAGAACGGGGAGGAAACGCGCCACTTCGATGGATGACTCATTCCATGTAGCCAAGTGCGCGCATCGTCTCCATGAGCCGTTCTTCGTCGCTGGAGGAACGATTCGCCGAGCCTACGTCGCGCGGTTTCAATTCGATGCCGCCGGTGCGGCGCTGCACCGGATGCTGCGCGCGATATTCGTCGGTCATGCAATCTTCCATCACGCGCCCGTCGAGATGCTCGTCGAGCGGAAGGCCGAGCAGGTGCAGGATGGTGGTCGCCATGTCCGCGATCTGGGGTCCGCCGAGGCGCACTCCCTGCTTGAAGATACCCTTGCCTTCCCAGGCGTAAATGCCGTTGATGCGGTGCATCGCGGGGCGCCCGTCCTTGGTTTCCTCGGCTTGCACCTTGTGCACCGGGCTCGCGCCCATGTTGCAAGCAGTGTCGACCGTCATGCACTGGATGTCCGGCGCGAGGAAGACCTGCGGCCCTTCCCAAATGTCCTCGCGCTTGAAGGCCGCCGAAATCACGCGCCCGCCGTCGACCGCGCGCATCTCCGGCAACTTGGCGATGATCTCCTCGCGCAGCCGCTCGTACTCTTCACCCGGTTCGACGATGCCCTGCGGCTCGCGGCCCTTGAGGTTGATCAGCACGATGTCCTCACCGCCGCTGAAGCTCGAGTAGGCCCGCGTCTTCGACCAATCGATCATGTGCATGATCAACTGTTCGGCGTTGGGCAGGCGTTTGCCCTTCAGCGCCATGCGCGTCTGCAAGCCGGTGCGACGCAAGATCTTCTGCCAGGTCTTCTGCTTCCAAAGGCGGAAGCGCTGCCAGCTCTCCCCCCCCTTCAACACCAAGTAGCCGTTGTCGGCGAGCCACTTGTTCATGTAGTAGGTGTAGGTGATGCGACCGAAGCCGTGGTCGGAGCAGGTGCCGAAGGCGACCTCGCCATCCATCGCCATCGCCTTGGCGCGCAGCCGCCCATAGCCGGCGTCTACCGCTTCGTAGACCTTGGCGAGGTGGTCGCGTTTTGCTTCCCACTTGCCAGGGTTCTTCTTCTGCCACTCGGGATCCTGGAAGCACCAAGCGCTGTGGCTGGTCAAGTCGACCTGACGGTAGACCAGCGCGAAGAGGTCCGGCTTGTGCTTCTCGATCAGGTACTCGCCGATGCGCGTGATCTGCTCGATTACGTGGAAGAGGCTGCGGTAGCCCTGCTCTTCGCCGGCGCTGTGATAGAGGATTTCCGGCTCGTTGTCGGCCGGCACGTCGCCGATTGCGGCCTCGAGTTCGGCGCGCATCTCCGGCGGATAGATGAAGTCGGAATGCCGATCCGGCGTCATCAGCCCGCCCATCATGAAACCGTTCTCGAGTTTCTCGGGCGGAAAGGTCAGCGGCACCGTGACGACGCAGACCTTCTTGCCGGCATCCGCGGCGATCTTCCAGATCGAAGGCGCCTGCACCGAATCCCACGACACCACCGGCCGCACGTAGGAGCCCGGATTCTGCTCGCGGAAGAAGAAGATCCCGTGCTTGCCGGGATGGACGCCGGTCTGGAAGGAACTCCACGCGAGCGAGGAGTTCGGCGGAATGGTGCTCTTCAGCGGGCCGTAAGTGCCGGCGCGCATCGTGGCGGCGAGATTCGGCAGCTTTCCGGCGGCCACCATCGGTTCGATGATGTCCCAGGTGGCTCCGTCAATGCCGGCGAAGACGACGCGAGGGGTGGAACTCATGCGGCGGGACCATGAATGGTCGCCCAGATTCTAGGTCGGCGGGATGGCGGGCTCACGCGCGCCGGAATCGTTGGAGCAGGAACCGGGCGATGGCTGGGTCGGTGATCCGCAGCAGCAGGCAGGCCGCGAGATAGAAACTTCCTCCGATCACCGCTCCGATCACGGGCGCATCGTGCAGGCCAAGCCATTGCAAGCCCAGAATCATGACGCCAGAAACGCCGAGATAGGGCAGCACGCCGGTGATGATGCGCAGAGGCGGGCCGATCGTCGTGCCGACGATGACCATCTTGACGACGAGCTCCAGCCCGGCAACCGCGCAGGAGGCCCATGCCGCTCCGATCAATCCGTAGAAAGGCACGAGGCCGGCAACCAGGGCGACCGAGGACCCTGCAAGCAGCAGCCCGACCCAAGGGATCTTCCGTTCCAGCCGCTTGACGCCCATCATCAACATGCCCACCGGACCGCCGACGCAGTCGATGTAGGTGCCGACCATCAACCATGGCAGCAGCGCGGCGCTCGCCGCAAGTCCCATCTCAGGAAGCCCGTGCAAGTATTTCTCACCGAACCAGGCGTTGACGGGCGCGGTGTAGTAGAAAAGTCCGGCGGCGAGCGGAGTGGACCACCACGCCTGCCAGCGCACCGCGCGCGCGTAGGGCTCATGAAGTTGGCGGAGGTCCTGACCTTCGGCCGTCATGCGCGAGAAGCGCGGGAACAGCGCCGTCGTGAACGCGATGGTCACGGTGTGGAAGATTCCGGCCAGGCGCAGCGACATGCCGTAGAGGCTGCGCGCCTGATCCGGGTCCGCCGCTACCGACGCGAGCCCGATCAGAGCGCCGACCAGGATCAAATCCATGCGGTTGCGCACCACGCGCAGCATGCGGAAGACCGCGATCGCGCCAGAGGACTTGGTCGTCCGCCACGCGTCGGCGAGGCTCGCGCGCGGAATCGACGCGCCGTGCAAGAGTTCGCGGTGCACGAGCCGGCGAATCACGATGGCGCGCCATACCGTTCCTAGGCAGAAGCACACGAAGATGCCTTCGAGACGCCACTGCGGCGGCAGGAAGATCATCGCCATCCAAGCGCCGCCCGCGCGCACGAAGCCGGTGCCGATTTCGATCGCCGCCGGACGCCCCATGCGCTCGTGGCCTTGGAACATCGCGTCGCCGAGACTGCCGATCGCCTCGGCGAAGACCATCACCGCCACGATCACGAAGAGCCACCACTTGCGCGCGGCAGTGGCGGGGTGGATCGAGGTCTCCCATCCGAGAAATCCCGCGAGCAGGACCAAAGAGAGCGTGCAGCCGAGCAGCATGGCGAGCCGGCCATGGGCCCAGAGGCGCGGGCCGTGCTCGGGCGTCCGTGCGAGCTCGCGCGTGACGACCAAGGGCACGCCGAAGGAACCGATCATCCCTCCGAACATCTGCAGCGAGACCATCAAGGCATAGATGCCGTTCTCTTCGAAGCTGACGTGGCGCGGCAGCACCAAGCCGAGCAATCCGTAGATCGCGACGCTGAAGAATTTCGCCACCGTCAGCAGCAGCGTGTTGCGCGCCAGCAAGCTCATGCGCTACGACTGCGCGAACAGCGGGATCAGCGTGCTCTGGATGCGGCGGAACAGGTCGGCGGTCGCGCGCGTGTCGCGCAGGCAGTAGGAGGCGATTTCGTCGTAGCGTCCGGCGCGCGCCTTTTCGGCGACTTGCGAGCCGTCCATCGTGCCCTTGGGCGATTCGACACCGAACCTCCTGCACCAGTAGTCCAGCGTGAAAGTGCGGCGTTGCGCGCCGTGGAAGTGCATCACCTCCATCAAATCACAGTGATCCTTGATGCTGTAGCGATAGCCGAGCAAATTGCGCGTCGGCGCGATGCCGAGCATCGCCGAGCGAATCATCAGCACCGGGCCGTCGTAGCCGCGGCCGTTGTAGGTCACGACCGTCCCCCACTCGCGCGCGAGGCTCCAGAATTCGTCGAGAATCTCGCGCTCGTTGCCGTGAAAGATCTTGGTGCCTGGCATCTCATCAAAAGCCTGCCACTTGCAGCCGCTGCCGTGCGCGAGCACCGCGCCCTGATCCTTTTCCAGGTTCCACATGCCGATCGCCACCACGCGGCCCATTCCTGGCACCAGCGCGAGGCGATGCGGCAGGCCTTCGGCCTCCTCCGGAGAAACGCGGCGCGCGCGTTCGAGCAAGTAGTGGCGCGTGGCCTCGTCGACTTCTTCCCACGCGATGCCGGCCACTTCGATGTCGAAGGCCACCACCGGCGCGCGCAATCCGGGCGGTGCCGCGCTCATTGCCCTCCGTCGAGCACGACGTCGCCCTCGTGGACCGTGAGCACCGGAACCTTGGCCGAACGCACGACCCTCTCGGCCGTCGAACCGAGCAAGAGGTGCGCAAGTCCGCCGCGGCCGTGCGTCGCGATCACGATCGCGCTGCAGCGGTGTTTGCGCGCGGCTTCGACCAAGGCTTGCGCGGGCTTCCCGCGTTCCAGCAGTTGGGTCTCGACTTCCACGCCGTGCGCGCGCAGGCGATCGGCTGCGGCGTCGAGCGCCTTCAGCGCGCCGCGGCGAAATTCTTCGCGGTAGTGACCGAAGTCCAGCGCGCCCGGCGCCATGTAGTGCGCGAACACCGGCGCGGTCGCGACGAGATCGTCTTCGAGCGCGTGGGCGAGGACCACGCAGCCCCCGTTCAAGGAAGCGAGGCGCGCAGCCCAAGGGTAGGCGGCCTCGGCCTGCAGCGAAAAGTCCGTGGCGAGAAGGACGCGGCGAAACATCGGAGCCGGAGCAGCCTAACGCCGCCCGCTTCCGGCTTCATTGGGGGGCGTCGTCACCACTCGGCGGGGCCGCGGGCGGCGGTTCTTCGCCGCCGACGCCGGTGTAGCCGAGTTCGGCGAAGGTCTTGTTGAACTGCTCGCTCGCCCCGGCGACCGGCTCGCGCGGCGGCTGTGGCGCGCGGAACTTCGGTGTAGCCACGCGCGCCGCTTCGGGATGAGCGTTCTGCCACTCGGGCGTCATCAGCCCGCGCAGGCTGCGGTACTGCACGACCTGCTGATCCTTGCGTTCGGACATCTGCGCCAGCGCAGGAATTCCGATCAGATCGCAGAGTGTGGGCGCGACTTCGAGCACGTTGCCGAGGTTGCGCGCGGCGGCCGGCAGCAGGCCGCGTTTCGTGACGCCGGTGCCCGACAGCACGAAGCAGCCGGGTTCACCATTCTGATGGTGCCCGCTCTGCAGTAGGGAAGAATCGTTCAACTGGTAAGCGCGCATGCCGTGGTCGGAGACCACCATCACCACGCGCTCGGGCGGAAGCGCGGCGAGGATCTCGCCGATCCACGCATCCACGTCCTCGTAGACCTTGTTGATGTGCTCGCCGAAGAACTCCGTCCGCTCCGGAGGAATCGGATAGCGAAAGGCTTCAGGCTGCTGATAGCGCCACAGCATGTGCCCTGCGACGTCGGGACTGCCGAAGTACACCATGTTCAGATCCGCCACTTCTCTCCGAAGCTGATCGATAAAGATCTGCTGGTGCGTGCGATCGCCGACCCAGGTGCTGCGCAGGCTGACTTCGCGCTGGCGATCGTCCCCGTAGCCGTTCTCCGGCGCCGACCAGGCGCGCGGCGAGAAGCCGTAGCGCGCGAGTTGCGCGGCGGCGTACGGGCCATCGGGCGCACCTTCCTGCAGACGCGGCGCAATTTGCTGATCGAGCTGCGGCGGCCACGTGAGCTCGGGTAAGCCGTCCTTCCACACGCCGGGTTTCCACAGCAGTTGCATTTGGCCTTGAGCGGCGTAGGAAGCCACGATCCGCCCATGCTTCACCACTTCAGCCGGCCATGAAACCCACCAGCCGACCGCGAGTACGTCGAGTCCGGCGTCGCCGGCGAGGTTCCAAATCGCAGGAACGCGACGGCATTCGCTGGTGTAGGGCAATCCGCCTGGCTTCGGCATGCCCGTCTGGGGGTCGAGCTCGCTGAAGAATGGGATGCCGTGATCCTGAGGCATGCGGCCGGTGGCGATGGTCGTCCAGAGCGACGGCGAGAAGGTCGGCAGCAGCGTTTGCAGAGAGCCGCCGACGCCGTCGTCGAGCAAGCGCTGCAAGTTCGGCATGCGGCCTTCGGCGAGTAGGGCTTCGGCCACGCTCCACTCCATGCCGTCGACTCCGATCACGATCACCGGCGGGCGCGACTCGCGCGAGCAAGCGGTCGCAAGAAGGAGAACGGCGAAGACTGCCGCAAGCGTGCCGCGTGAAGCGGAAAACATTCAACCCATCTTAGCGCGGGCTGCGCCCGCTTGGTGGCGGCGCCGCAGCAGCATCCACGCCGCCCAGCCGACGGCGAAGCCGAGCAACTCACCGCGCGCGCTGCGCGGATCCACGCCTCCGCCGATCACGCCGCCGCAGCCGCCGGCTCCCGGCAGACTCGTTCCGGAGCCGCCCGGATTGGTCGAGGCAGAGCCCTCGAAGGTGAAGCCGCTCGCGAAAGCGCCTTGCCCGGTCGAGGTGCGGGCGACGATGCCGAATTCTCCCGCCGTGGATTGGCTGGCGGTGGTGGCCTCGACTCGTCCCGCGGTGATCACGCTCATCGAAGCGGCAAGTTTGCCGCCGAGCGCGGTGACCGGATCCGCGCCGAAGCGCACTTCGTTGATCTCCCCGAGGTTGATACCGGTGAGCGCGACTTTGGTGCCGCCGCCTTTCGGCCCCTTGCCGGGAGTGAAGGCGAGGATCTTCGGATCCGGCGTATCGACGAACTCGAAGGCCGGATCGACCACGGTGTCGGGTTCGACGGGGTTGCGCAACAGCAGGCTCACGGCGCCGGGCGCGTGCGCGGGGGTGACGACGCGCAGCAATTTCGGGCTGAGCCAGGTGACGGCGAGCACTTGGCCATCCAAGAACACTTGCACCGCAACCGCGAAGGAAGCCCCATTGATCAGCACGGTGGTGCCGCCGTCTTCGTGACCGGCCGTGGGGAAGAGTTGCGTGAAAACCGGCTGCGCGGTGAAGCTGTAGCCGTCGTTGAGCACATCGCTCTGGCCGTCGGGATTGTGGACCGAGACGTCGACGTCGCCGGGGACGGCGAGCGGAGTCGTGACCGCGAGGGTGTTTTCATCCACGAAATTCACGGCGGCGGCCTCGAAGCCGCCGAACAGCACCGCGGCGCCGTCCTGGAATTTCGTTCCGGTGAGAGTGATGCTCTCGCCTCCGGCGGCGTTGCCGACGAGGGAGGAAAGATTGAGCAGCGTCGGCGCGGGCGCGTTGACCTCGATCAAGGCGCTGGCCGCCTCGAAAATGCCGGCGCTGTCACGCACGTAGACGTCATAGGCGCCGTAGGGCGTGCCGATGCCGGTGGTCACGCTGGCGCGCGCCCAGCTGGTGCCGCTCTCGACGTTGCTGACGGTGAAGAACGGACTCTTGATCACGAAGCTCATCTGGTTCGCTTCGAAGCCGCTGCCGTAGACCGTCACGATCTTGGTTTCGCCGCGCAGCATCATCACCGGCCCCGAAGTGGATTCCACCCACGGCCGGTCGGCGAACACGTTGAGGTTGCCGACGTTGGTGGTCGCGCTCGCGTTGACCGTGATCACGCTCGGTGCGGAGAACCCGCCGAGGAAGGCCGGTGCGAAGGCGGTGCTGACCGGGCCGTTTCCGGTCAGGTTCGCTGAACTCATCGAGCCTTCGAGCGGGGTGGCATAGATGTAGTAGTCGCCGGCGGGCATGCCCTTCATCTCGAACACGCCGTCGGAGCCTGCCAACGCATTGCACACGTGAAGGCCGTCCGCAACGCGGATCGCATGCACGCTGGCGCCGGGGACCGGCGCTCCCGCGCGACGCACGATCCCGGTGAGACGCGCAGGCGTGCCCATTGGCGCGAGCGCGATCGCGCCGTTGCGGTCGTCCAGCGTCAGCGTGCGGTGCAACCATTGGTTGAAGCTGACGTAGGGCCACATCGTGCCGGTGACCGACGGCGTGTGGTCGAGACCGATGAAGTGGCCGAGTTCGTGGGTGATCACGTCCTGCACGTCGAAAGTGTTCGGCGCGCCGTTGACCGACCAGGTGTAGTCCTTCGCGTTGAAGATCACGTCGGCGTCGAGGATCGTGCCGGTGCCGACGTCATAGGAGATCGGCGTGAGCGCGACGATGCCGGAGCCGTTCGGGAAGTAGCCGGTCTCGTTGATCTCGTCGAACATCACGACGTGATTGGCGGCGGAAGGACCGTTGGTCACGTCGGCGCCGCGCGTGAAGGCGATCTTCGAGCCCGAGGCGTCCTCCCAACTCTCGAAGGCCTTGCTGATCGCGAACTCGTGCGAGCCATCGGGCAGATCCTGGCTGCCTGCGAAGTGCAGATTCCAACTGATCGTCGGCGAAGGCCAAGACAACTCCTTGCCGTTGATCTGGATGCGCACGTAGGCGCGCGCGGCGCCAAGCACCACCAGGCCCAGCGCAAGGCCGGTCACGAAAGCGAGCAGAGTGCGACTAGCGCGCATCACGTTGACGTTCGACCTCCGCCTGGATTTTGGCGATGAAGGCTTCGTGTTCGAGCACGCGCGCATCCGCGCCCTCGGCATCCATGCCGATGACGCGCGCCGCGCCACTGGCAGGATCGAGGATCACTTCATAGGCGCCGGCGCCCAAACCGATTGGCATGCGCCAACCCCGCTGTGCGGACGGCGCCGTAAGGAAAAGAATCGCGCGCTGGCCGGTGTGCATGCGCGGGAGACCCGGCAGCAGCAGACCTCGGCCGGCGACTTCGCCGCCCGGCATGCAAATCTCCTCGATCGCAGCGGCGGCCCCTTTCAGCGGAGAAATCGTCGAGACTAGATAGCGCGTCTCGATCACGCCATCCGGAAGCCGCGCCGACCGCGTCTCGAGCACTTGGACCTCGCAAATCCGCTCCGCAGCGGCGACCAGACCTGCCAGATCGGCAGCTTCCGTCGTGGTGGAGGCCGCTCCAAGGCGGGTGGACGGCAATCCGGCCAGCAACGCGGCCACCAAGCCCACAAGGATGGGGACACGCATGGTCTCCTCCCATCGGACGAAAGGACGTTGCTCTTGAGTTCAGGCCCCGAAAACGGCCCGGCCCCATGAGGGGATCAATTCCCGGCGTATCCGATCTTCATCATCGCCTGCAGGCCTTCGCGGCCCCCGCCCGCCGATTTCCTCGGCACCCGCGGCGGCCTCTGCAAGATCTCCGCCAGGAACTCGCTCCACTCCGCCGCGCGGTCCACGCGTTCGCCGGGATCCTCCGCGAGATCGAAGGCCAGCACGGCGCCGTCCGGGCCGAACAGCAGTTTGCGATCACCGATCCGCACCGCCCACTCACTGTCCCAGGGCTGCCGGCTGCGCAGCAGGTTCTCGCTCACAAGCGGCCTGCCCACGAGCGACGGATTGGCGAGGTCCTGACCGGGCAGACGCGAGGCTGCATCCTCCGGCTGCGGCAGTGGCCGCCCAGCGGCGGCGAGGAGGGTCGGCAGCAGGTCTTGATGTCCGACGACGGTGTCTTCCACGCTGCCGGGCGCGCGCCCGGGCAAGCCTGAGATCAGCAGCGGCACCGCGAGGAGTTCTTGCCACAGAGCGTGACCGTGTTCGATGCCGCCGTGCTCGAAAAACTCTTCCCCATGGTCCGAGAACAGCACCACCACTCGTCCACGCGCGGGCGGCGGGCCGAGCGCGTCGAGGATTTCGAGCAGTGCGTCGTCAACGCGCGCGATTTCTTCCTGATAAGCCGTGAGCAAAGCGGCGCGGCCCTCGTCGCTCCCCCACCATGGATCGGACCGATAGGCGTGCGAATCTCCGCGCTCCAACTCCATCTTGCGACGCCAGCCTTCCACCCCCGACGCGCCGGCGCTGCGGTACGGAAAGTGACAATCGAGGAAATGCACCCACAGCAACAGCGGGTGCTCTGCGCGCCGCGACTCCAGCACCGAGCGCGCGCCCTTAGCCAGATCCTCGGCGTCGAAGAAGGGGCGGCGTCCCCACCACCGCCGCGCCGCGGCGAGATGCGCTGCGAAGGGTCGCGCCTCCAAGGTGCTGCGGGTGCGCGGCAAAGACCAACGCGTACGCACGGTCGCCGCGTCCCACGCGTCGAAACCGCGCGCAAAACCGAAAGCTTCGGAGGCAACTGGATTGTGAACCAAAGCTGCGGTGTCGTAGCCGCCGTCGCGCAGCAGTTCGGCGAGCACCGGCACCTCGAAGGGCAGGCCGACGTAGGCCCAGCCCGCGTTGCTGCCGGCGGCATGCGACCACGGCGGCAGGCCGGTCATCACGGTCGCCATCGACGGAAGCGTCCACGGACCCGCCGCTTGGGCGCGCGTGAACTCGACTCCCTCCGCGGCGAGCCGCTGGTAGGACTCCATCGCGCGCGCGGCATCAAGACGCAAGGTGTCGACGCACAGCAGCACGATGTCCGGCGCCTCGGCGGACGCGGTGGGCGTCGACTCGCTCCACTCGGGCACCAACGCTCGCTCCGGCCACAAGGCCAGCAGCGGCGCGAGCGCGAGCAACGCCGGAGCGGCGCGCGGCCGCGAGGCGAGGGCCGCGCACCCGACGTAAGCCGCGAGCACGCTCAGCGTCAGGAGCAGCGGCGCGAAGGCCGCATTCATCAGGCGCCATGCCAGCAGCGTCACCACGCCGAGCACGATCGCCGCACCCACCGGCCGCGAAATCGGACGCTCGTAGCGCAGGGAGGCGTTCACGCGCCAAGCGCCGATCAACAGCGTGAGAGCGAGCACCGACATCGGCCCGTAGCGCAGGCGTTCGACGGAAGCAGCCGCGTAGATCACGCCTCCGCACACGAAGATGCCCGGCAGCGCGCCGGCGAGTCCGAGCGCCACGCCGCGTAATCGCGAGGCGGGTAACCGGCCTGCGAGCAGCACCGGCAGCAGCCCGAGCGCGAGCAGGACGATCAAGGAGAGTCCGAGATCAGCCACGGACTGCTGATCCGAGGTCAAACGCGCGAGCGAGACCTCTGCCGCCCAGAAGAACAGCGCCGTCCGAAAGGCCGCGCCGAGCGGGAGCGGCGACGGATCAGGCATGCGCGCCGGCGGTCGCGCGCGCGAGATGCGCAAGCGCCTTCGGAAGCTCACCGCGCGCTTCTTCGACGTAACCGTCCGCGGCCATCGACCACGCGCGCGCCAACAAGCGTTCCCCGGTTGCGAAGCCGTCCCAGACGCGCACGTACTTTTCGGTGCCGAGCGCACGTATGAAGTCTTCGTTGCGGTTGCCGAGGATGCGGCATTGCACGATCACTTCGTCGAGGCGTTCGGCGAGCGCCGCGGCATCGAGCGCGGCGGACTCCGCTTCGACGGCGATCGCCGCCTGACGAATGGCGTCCACGGCGGATCCCAGGGCCGTCAGCGAAAGTTCGCCTGCGGCGGCGGACGCGGCTTCGGAGCGGGATTGCTGCCGCAGCATCCAGCCCGAGGCGAGCGTCACCAGCAAGCCGCCTCCGAAGAGCGGCCAGGCCATGGGCTCGATTTCCTCGGCGAAACCGGTCGCGCCGACGGTGGCCACGCAGAAGGAGAGGATGAAGACGAGGCGGAGGAGCAGGCTCATGGCTTAGAGCGCACTGGCCACGGTGTAGACGGCGTCGCCGATGTTCACGAGCGCATCGCCGACGATGAGGCCGGCCGCCACCGGCAGACCGGTGTCCTCGACCCAGCGCTCGCCTTTTCGTCGCGTGAAGAACACCGCGAGCAAGCCGCCGATCCCGAACACCACCATGTATTCGAAGGGCAGGTAGAGCGAGAGGCCCACCATCACGCCGATGCCGGGCGAGACCAGCAGCGAGACCAGCAAGCCGATCAGCGCACCCGTGAGGTACTTGCCGAGCGGGACGTCGCCGGATTGAACGATTTGGATCGCGGCTTCCAAGGCACCGGCTTGCGGCGCGCCGAGTTTGGGGACTCCGTCGGCAAGAGCAGTCTCAGAGCCTCCCGCGGCCACGAGTTCGGCGAGCACGGCAGGATCGGGATTGGCCGCCGCGCGCTCGAAGAGCACAGCAGCCTGCTCGGGGCCGAAGGCGTAGGCCTTCCACAACAGCACCACGGTCGCGAGCGCGATCGCCGGGCCGATCCAGGCGATTCCGATCTGCGCCGCCTGTTGTCGGAAAGGACGACTGCCAACCAAGTAACCGGTCTTGAGGTCGGCCATCATGTCGGCGCACATCGAAGTCGCGACGCAGATCGCCGCGCCGATGGTGACTGCCGGCACGATCATGTCGGAACCGGTGCCGAGGATGCCCATCATGATCGCGATCGCGATCAGCGCGAGGCCCGAGAGCGGAGACCAGTCGGTGCGGCCGGTGGTCTGCGACACAACGAGTCCGGCCAGCCAGAGCCATAGGCCGCCTGCGACGGTGCATGCGATCGCCTGCCCCAAGCTGATCTGATCGCTCGACATTCGGATCGCGAAGAACAGCAACACCAAGCCACCGATGGTGCCGATGT